>JANTGD010000199.1 GCA_024763135.1 Thiotrichales bacterium
ACTCGTGGTCACCTTATTGGTGATGAGAGGTTTTTCTGGTTTGCCAGGTGCGCCAAGGGCTTGCGTGGACTTTCGTGATCCAACTGCAGAATCTAGTCAAGAGCGTGTCGTCAATCATCGCTACAATCCCAAATGAAAGGTGCACGCAGCACCATTCTTCAAACCTCTAAAACAAAAGCGGCCCAGAAATGGGCCGCTTTTTAAGACAACGCGCTTTATTAAACGCCAGTGGTGACGCCGCTATTTGATATTGGGAGCAAGTTCGCCTTTTTCATACTTGGCCGCCATGCTCTCCAGACTGATTGCGGTCATTTTAGAGGCATTGCCAGCGGTACCAAATGCTTCATAGCGCGCTTTACAGATGTCTTTCATTGCAGCGGTGGCTGCTTGAAAATACTTACGCGGATCGAAGTTGGATTTGTTTTCCGCCAAGTGCTTACGAATCGCACCGGTCGATGCCATCCGCAAATCGGTATCTATATTCACCTTGCGGACACCATGCTTGATACCTTCTACGATTTCCTCAACAGGAACGCCGTAGGTCTCGCCCATGTCGCCACCGTATTCATTGATGATCGCGAGCCACTCTTGAGGGACTGATGAAGAACCATGCATGACCAAGTGGGTATCAGGAATTCGTGCATGAATTTCTTTAATGCGGTCGATCGCGAGAATATCGCCAGTGGGGGGACGAGTGAATTTGTAAGCACCGTGAGAGGTGCCGATAGCAATCGCAAGTGCATCGACCTGAGTCGCTTTTACAAATTCAGCCGCTTCTTCCGGATCGGTCAAAAGCTGACTGTGGTCCAGTTTGCCCTCGGCACCAATACCATCTTCCTCACCTGCCATGCCGGTCTCCAAAGATCCCAGGCAACCGAGTTCACCTTCGACAGAGACACCACCGGCATGCGCCATCTCCACAACCTTTTTGGTCACTTCCACATTGTATTCATAGGTGGTGGGCGTTTTGCCATCTTCCCCGAGTGAACCGTCCATCATGACCGAGCTGAATCCTAATTGGATAGACCGCAGGCACACGGCTGGTGACGTCCCATGATCTTGGTGCATACAAACGGGAATATGGGGCCATTCTTCGACCGCAGCCAAAATAAGATGGCGTAGAAACGGCGCACCAGCATATTTTCTCGCACCCGCCGACGCCTGTACAATTACGGGTGAGTTGGTCTCGTCAGCGGCTTCCATTATGGCCCGCATTTGTTCGAGGTTATTGACGTTAAAAGCGGGCACACCATAGCCGTGCTCAGCTGCATGGTCCAACATTTGGCGTAATGAAATCAGAGCCATGGGACTAGTCTCCTTTTAAGAGTGGGTTGAAATTCGAAATTGAGATTCGGCAGAGCTTGCTGCCTATTGGTTTTTAAAGCTATCAATATTACAGGTTCTCACTAGATACACACACGTGGAGAAAGGAATTAACGTGTCAATCGACGGGTTCCACCAACTTTCCAACCTCCACAATTTTAATGGCGTTGGTACCGCCACCATTACCCATCAAATCACCTTTGGTAATAATGACCAATTCGCCATCATTGACTACTTCGTGGGCTTTCAGGATATTGACCGCAACCTTATTCGCAAGAGGATGAGAGGTCGTGCTGGTCGGGAAATCAACCGGATAGACACCACGATAGAGTTTGACGCGGCGGCGCGTCTTTTCGTGCTGCGTCATCGCATAGATGGGGATATCGGAAGCGATACGCGACATCCATCTTGCCGTATTACCCGATTCGGTCAGCGCCGCAATGGCCTTGACCCCCAGGTGATTTGCGGTATACATCGCCCCTTTCGCAATCGCCTCATCGATAAAACGAAAACTTTCATCGCCCCGGCGCTCCACGCCCCGATCGTCGTGATCCTTTTCGGCCTCGACGCAGATATTGCCCATCATGCAAACGACCTTTTCGGGGTATTTGCCCACGGCTGTTTCACCCGACAGCATGACTGCGTCCGTTCCATCGAGCACCGCATTGGCGACATCGAAAACCTCAGCTCGCGTGGGAACTGGATTGTAGATCATGGTCTCCATCATCTGGGTCGCGGTAATCACGATTTTATCGAGTTTCCGGGCTGTGCGGATCAGACTCTTTTGCGCCGCCGGTAACTCGGCATCGCCAATTTCCACTCCGAGGTCACCGCGCGCAATCATAATCGCATCCGAGGCATCCATAATGGATTCAATGCACTCCAATGCCTCAGCACGTTCGATTTTGGCTACCAACCCGGCATCCCCGCCGGCTTCATTGAGCAATTGACGAGCCAAATGCATGTCCTGTGCTGAACGGGGAAACGAAACCGCCAGGTAATCGACGCCGATTTCAGCCGCGAGCTTGATATCGTTCCGATCCTTCTCGGTCAGCGCATCGGCGGACAAGCCGCCGCCACGTCGATTGATGCCTTTATTGTTGGACAGGATACCCCCGTTAATCACGCAGGTATGGATTTCACTCCCCTTGATTTCAGTAACCTGAATAACAATCCGTCCATCATCGAGCACCAGCACATCGCCCGGCTCCACATCGTCGATCAGTGCTTTGTAGGTCACGCCAACGCGTTCCTGATCACCCGCATTGGCATCTAACGCCACATCGAGAATGAAGTGATTCCCTTCATCCAGTTCGATACTGCCATCGCGGAATTTTTCAATGCGGATCTTGGGGCCTTGCAGATCCCCCAAGATCGCCACATCACAACCTGCACTGCAGGAGGCAGTGCGAATCAACTCGGCACGTCTGCGATGCGCATCTGCGGTGCCATGCGAAAAATTCATTCGCACCACATCGACCCCTGCTTCTACCAGCATCTGCAGGGATTCATAAGTTTCCGTAGCAGGTCCCAGCGTAGCGACAATTTTGGTACGCCGCCATCCATGCCGGGCACCACCACAGACGGCCACCGGATCCTTACATTCCGCGTTTGCTTCACTCATGAATACTACTCAGGCTTCTTTGGCACGTTTTTCCAACATCGCGACTGCAGGCAGTTTTTTTCCTTCGAGAAATTCCAGGAAAGCACCACCACCAGTGGAAATGTAGGAAATGCGCTCCGCCAAACCATACTTGTCAACAGCCGCGAGCGTATCCCCACCACCCGCGATAGAGAAAGCGGATGACTCGGCAATCGCTTCGCCCAGCGTCTTGGTACCTTCGCCAAACTGATCGAATTCAAAAACGCCCACCGGTCCATTCCAGACGATGGTGCCTGCGGCCTTCATCATGTCGGCAAATCTTGCGGCAGTTTCCGGGCCAATATCGAAAATCATATCGTCATCCGCCACTTCAGACACTTTCTTCACGGTAGCCTCGGCGGTTTCAGAGAACTCTTTTCCCACGACAACATCGGTCGGTACCGGAATCTCTCCGCCTTTTGCTGCTGCGGCTTCCATTAAGCGCTTGGCTTCCGGGATCAGGTCTTCTTCGTACAGCGATTTCCCAACATTGTAACCCTGAGCAGCAATAAAAGTATTTGCGATGCCTCCCCCGGGTATTAATTGGTCTACCACCTTTGAAAGAGAATCCAGCACAGTCAGTTTGGTGGAGACCTTGGATCCCCCCACGATGGCCGCCATCGGACGCGCGGGATTATCCAGAGCTTTTCCGAGTGCTTCTAGCTCACCCGCTAATAAAGGCCCTGCACAGGCAACCGGTGCGTACACGCCAACGCCGTGTGTAGAGGCCTGCGCGCGATGCGCCGTGCCGAAAGCATCCATCACGTAAATGTCACACAAGCTGGCGTATTTTTTGGCCAGCGTTTCGTCGTTTTTCTTCTCGCCCACATTGAAGCGGACGTTCTCCAACATCACGACTTCGCCATCGGCAACCTCAGGGGCTTTGTCGAGGTAATCAGCGATCAACCGGACTTCTTTACCCAATAATTCACTCAAGTAATCGGCCACGGGCTTGAGTGAAAACTCAGCCGCTGGCTCTCCTTCAGTGGGTCTGCCCAGGTGCGACATGAGCATGACCTTTGCGCCTGCTTGCATCGCATGTTCTATGGTCGGTAAGGAGGCGCGAATTCTTTTGTCAGAACTGACTTTTCCATCCTTAATCGGTACGTTCAAATCCTCACGGATCAGGACGCGCTTACCCGCTAGATCCAGGTCTGTCATCTTGATTACAGACATATTTCGACTCCCAATTAAAATTTTAAACAACTATTGAATTTCGGTACCGCCGTGTCATGAGGTCGATAAAATCCGCAACACAAGACCGGAACGCGTACTCCGCTTATCGCATCGTCGCGATGCTGCGCAGAGGCGAAGTATCAGGCCTCAGCTCAGCAGTTTACAGATAACTGCATCGGAACCTGTCGGACTTGGGTCATTCCCTCCGGACACGTAAATACCGCTACTTAAAGAATCCCAAAGAGTGGAGCTAACTACTGGCCAGCCTAAGAAACATTTGGCAAGCAGCGCTTGACAAATACTTCTTGCTCGCGCAATTCATGACCAGTTTTTCTTGCACTGAAAGGCAAGCAGCTGCATACATAGGCGAACTTCTCCTATGCATGCAGTGCTCTATTAGGTCGCGCAAGCGCGCGGCCTGCATCAAGGTCAGTGGGTAGCGACGTGACGCACGAATCTCAGCATATTACAGGTATAGCCGTATTCGTTGTCATACCAGGAGACAATTTTTACGAACGTGCCATCGAGTGCAATGCCTGCGCCCGCATCAAAGATCGATGAAAAACCGACACCGCGAAAATCGGTGGATACGACTTTTTCATCAGTATAGGCCAGAGTTTCAGCCAGATCGCCCGACTCGGACGCGGCTTTCATGGCAGCGCAGATGTCATCGTAAGAGGCGTCCTTATCGAGCTCTACTGTCAAATCGACAACGGATACATCGGACGTCGGTACACGAAACGCCATCCCGGTCAATTTGCCATTCAGCTCGGGCAGCACTTTACCAACAGCCTTGGCCGCGCCTGTAGAAGAAGGAATGATATTTTCCAGAATACCACGTCCACCGCGCCAATCTTTCATAGAAGGGCCATCAACAGTTTTCTGTGTCGCGGTCGCAGCATGTACCGTCGTCATCAGGCCACGCTTAATACCCCAATTGTCGTGCAGCACTTTAGCGACAGGAGCCAGACAGTTAGTGGTGCAAGACGCAGCAGAAACAATTGCCTGCCCTTCGTAGCTTGTGTGGTTCACCCCATACACGAACATGGGGGTGTGGTCTTTGGATGGTGCACTCTGCACGACTTTTTTAGCACCAGCATCAATGTGCTTCTGGCAAGTTTCTTCGGTCAGGAAAAAGCCGGTGCACTCGATGACCAGATCGGCATCGACATCACCCCATTTCAGGTCGGCAGGATCACGCTCAGCCGTCAGGCGAATCGTCTTACCATTGACAACCAGGTTATTACCTTCGACTGCAATTTCACCATCGAAGCGACCATGTACCGAATCATACTTCAACATATAAGCCAGATAATCGGCGTCGAGCAGGTCATTGATCGCGACAACTTCCATATCGGAAAATTCTTTTGCAATCGCGCGAAATACCATTCGGCCAATTCGACCGAATCCGTTGATGCCAACTTTAATTGTCATTTTATGCTCCTAAGATCATTTAGATTGAAGTGGAAAGAGGGTGCCTTAGGCTACGCTCTCTGCAGTTGCGACGACGTTGTCGACGGTGAAGCCAAATTCCTTGAACAGATCGGCAGCTGGCGCAGATTCACCAAAACGATCGAGTCCCACGACTTTGCCCGCCATTCCGACATATTTGTACCAAAAATCGGTAACGCCGGCTTCGATCGCCACACGCGCGGTGACAGCCGCCGGCAGGACAGACTCCTTGTATGCCTCGTCCTGCGCATCGAACGTATCCGTAGATGGCATGGACACAACGCGAACCTGCCTGTCGGTCATTTTCTCTGCCGCACCCATGGCAAGCGCGACCTCTGAGCCCGTGCTGATCAGGATGACATCCGGAGTGCCTTCACAGTCTTTGAGGATGTAGCCGCCTCGCTCGATCATGGCAATCTGCTCGTCGGTACGTGACTGATGCGGCAGACCCTGGCGAGAAAAAATCAGGCTTGTGGGGCCACTTTTGCGCTGTACAGCAAGTTTCCAAGCCACGGCTGACTCAACTGCATCACAAGGACGCCACAGCGACATATTCGGAATCATACGCAACGTCGAAACCTGCTCGACGGGTTGGTGTGTCGGGCCATCTTCACCCAGGCCGATCGAGTCATGCGTGAACACCTGAATGTTCTGAATCTTCATGAGTGCTGCCATGCGCAGCGCATTGCGTGCGTATTCAGAGAACATCAGGAAAGTCGCGCCATAAGGAACAAACCCACCATGCAACGCGATGCCATTGATCATCGCAGTCATACCAAACTCTCGTACACCGTAATTGATGTAGTTGGCGTCCGGGGTATGCTTACGCATGGGTACCGATTGCGAAACAATGGTCAAATTGGAGCCAGCAAGGTCTGCGGAACCACCCATAAAAGGGGTAAATTCGATGAGGCCCGCAATGGCATTTTGGGAGGCTTTGCGCGACGCGATGTTTTCAGCTTTTTCATTGACCGACTGAATAAATGCATCTGCCTTAGCCGCCCACTCATCCCCCAAGTCACCAGCCATGCGCGTTTCAAACTCGGTTGCCAGTTCGGGGAATTCCTTCAGGTACGCGGCGAAACGCTCGTTCCATTCAGATTCGGCCGCCGCGCCTTTTTCTTTTGCATCCCACCCGGCATAAATTTCATC
>JANTGD010000200.1 GCA_024763135.1 Thiotrichales bacterium
GAAGCTCTGATTAATTCGTAACACAGCATCTTGCGGCGAAAAATCGCCCACTTCTAAGTGGCGGATCTTCGCAATAGCCAGCTATTACCGCGATCTGCGCCTTGAACGGGACGATTTTTCACTACAATCTGCTTGCACCAGAATTAATCAGAGCTTCCTTTAGTTAAAAAGTGATAGGTTGCGTTGATCGTCAAGCGCTATGAAATCTGGCCACTGGCATACAGTCACTGTAGCACCGAGATGAGCACCATCGACTGCATCGAAGACACCAAGCTGGCACAGCACACTGCCAACCGTGCCGAAGAACCCACCGAGCCTCCAGGCGCAGTTGCGTTTTCCACCTCGCCGCTGGTCTATTAACACCACGCTACCTTGTTACAAAAATGGAACCACGTAACATAAACTTGTAGGGGTAATCAGCTACAATTGGCGTAAGTTAATTATAAGGGCCTGAGAGTGAAGCGACGGAGCGCGATCTCCAACATGCTAAGAAAATCCATAGGAAAGCAACATTCAGCGGGCCTCTGGGCGCTTAGATACAAGACGTTCAGTATGAGGCTAGACTTTGGACAATTTTAGTAACTACCCCACGATAGGCCTGGAGGGCTGTTTTGGCGGTGACTGATTTATGCTTCAAGTACTGGGGTAAGGCATCATCGGATGAGATGGCCCCGGTGCCTTATCACCTATTGGTGTATCACTCGTTGGATGTGGCAGGGGTGGGAAAGATCCTGCTAGATCAGCGTCCCCAATTGGCAAACCGGCTTGCATTATTGATGGGCATGTCTGTCGAACAGGCTGTCAGTTGGTGTGTATTTCTTCTCGGGCTTCATGATCTGGGAAAATTTGCGGAAAGTTTTCAGCAATTACGTGAGGACTTGCGCCTTTTACTTTGGTCTGACGAGAAAATCCGCAAAAGACACTATAGCATCCGACATGACACGCTCGGATGGCTATTATGGCGCGAGTTCCTGAGCCTTGAACTATTTGATGACGAGTTCGAGGATATTGTCGAATGCGTGATGGACTATTGGGTGGCGGCGGTTTGCGGCCACCATGGCTGGCCGCCCGATGTTTCAGATCGCCGCGAACGGGTTAAGAGCCATTTCCAGGATTTCGACAAACAGGCTGCGCTGGATTTCAGTCGGCAGTGGCTGGAACTGATTGGCCCGAACCTGGATGCGTTAAAACAACATTGCGCAGATACCGATTTCGCTCGCCACCAGCGCGAGGCGAGCTGGCTGCTCGCGGGTATCGCCGTGTTGGCCGACTGGCTGGGCTCGAATCGGGAGTATTTCGAGTTCGTCGATACGCCAATGCCGCTACGGGAATACTGGGAAAACCACGCCATGCCCGCAGCGGAGAGAGCCGTCCGTCATGCCGGCATTCTTCCTCCGCCGGTTCACATCATGCGCGATCCTGGCGATCTGTTCGACTATCTCGAGCAACCCACGCCGTTACAGCAAGCCTGCCTCGATCTGCCGATCGAGCCGCAACCCCAGCTCTTCATCCTCGAAGACGTCACCGGCGCCGGCAAGACCGAGGCGGCGCTTCTTCTGGCCGCGCGCCTGATGGCTGCGGGGCAGGGTGAGGGCGTTTATGTCGGGTTACCCACCATGGCCACGGCCAATGCCATGTACGAACGCATGGCCAAAGTGTACCGGCGGCTCTATCAGCCGGGCGGCAGCGCGCCCAGCCTGATTCTCAGCCACAGCGCCCGCCATCTGTCCAATGCCTTCCAGCAATCCCTACTGGCGCTGCAGGCAGACGATCCGCGCTATGGCAGTGAGGAAGAAAGCATCGTCGCTCAGTGTAACCGCTGGCTGGCGGACAATCGCAAGAAGGCACTGCTGGCCGATGTGGGCATTGGCACCATCGACCAGGCCCTGCTGGCGGTAATGCCCGCTCGTCATCAATCCCTGCGCCTGCTGGGGTTGGAAAACAAGATTTTGATACTCGACGAGGTACACGCCTACGACGCCTATACATCGGAGCCGCTGAAGCGGTTGATCACCTTCCACGCCGCCCTTGGCGGCAGTGTCATCCTGCTCTCCGCCACCCTGACGAAGAAGCAGCGCGGTCAACTGATCGCAGCTTTCCAGGGAAACAGCCAAGCCGAACCGCAATCGATGGCCTATCCCCTGCTGACCCATGCCACACGCAATGAGCTGTTGACCGAACAGCCGGTCGCCACCCGCGCGAGCGTGGCGCGACAAGTGCGAGTAAGACTGCATCACGACGAACAGGCGCTTTTGCAAGTGATCCGTACTGCCGTCGAGGCCGGTGAATGCATCTGCTGGATCCGCAACACCGTCGCGGATGCCCGTGAGGCCTGGGCTACGCTGCGCGACGCCAACTGGCTGGACGAGAAGAACCTGCACCTGTTCCACAGCCGCTTTGCTCTAAGTGATCGGCTCCGCATCGAACAGGAAATGATTAACCAATTTGGCAAAAACTCCACTACCGAACAACGTCGTGGCCAAGTGCTCATCGCCACCCAAGTGGTGGAGCAGTCTCTGGACCTCGACTTCGATCGCATGATCTCCGATCTGGCGCCTATCGACCTGCTGATTCAACGTGCTGGTCGCCTGCACCGGCATTCGAGGGGTGAACGCGGCCAACCTGTGCTCGACCTGTTGGCCCCCGAGCCCATCGCCGCCCCGCAGCCGGACTGGTACCAGGCCTTGTTTCCAAAAGCCCATTACGTCTATCCCGACACCCTGATCCTGTGGCGCACCACCCGCCTGTTAGGGGAAAAAGGTGGCTGGCGCATGCCGGAAGATGCCCGCGACCTGCTTGAATTCGTCTACGACGAGGCGGGCGACATTCCGCCGGGCCTCGCTGATGCCTCGCTGGCCGTCGAGGGCGAGACCATGAGCCAGCGAGACGCCGGCCGCTTCGCCAGCCTGCGGCTGGAGTCCGGCTATCGCGGTGGCCCCTTGTGGGACGAAGACGCCCGTATCGCCACCCGCCTTGGCGATGAAAGCCAAACCCTCTACCTGGCCCGATGGGAAAACGGGGAACTGCGACCTTGGGCCGACGCGGGCCATTACCGGTGGGATCTCTCCAGCCTGCGGATTCGCGCCGGACAGCTGCACGAACTGGCGCCGATCGAGGATGCTGCTTTGCGGCAGGCGCTTGCGACGCTGAGGAAACAGGAAAAGCGGTTCGATGAGGATAGCTTAATCGTGCCACTGACAAAGCAAGTGAACAGCTGGTTTGCGGAAGCGCTGAACGAGAAAGGCCAATCCATTAAGGTTCGCTACAACCCCCATTCGGGACTGGAGCTGAAACATGACTGAAACACCAAACCTCAACCTACTGACCGAGTCCTGGTTGACTGTCAGGCGTACCGCTGGAGCGGTTGCGAAGATTCACGTACGGGAAATCGGCAGTCCCGATATCATCGACATCGTTGCCCCTCGTGCGGATTTTCGTGGCGCTCTCTACCAGTTATTGATCGGTTTATTGCAAACCGCTTTCACACCGGAGGATATCAAGATCTGGCGGCGCTACTGGAACAGCCCGCCGGACGTGGCAACCTTGCAGAATGCGTTCGAGCCCTGGCTCTCCGCCTTCGATATCGATTCCCCCATTGGCGAACCGGCCTTCATGCAGGATCTCACCTTGGATACAGGGGAAGACAAGGAAATTGCCGCGCTTTTCATCGATGCACCCGGCGGAAAGACGCTGCGAGACAACCAGGACCACTTCGTGAAGCGGGGCGCCATCACCCAACTTTCACCGCTGTCCGCCATCCTTGCCCTGTTCACGCTACAGATCAATGCCCCCTCTGGTGGGGTTGGTCATCGTGTTTCAGTACGCGGCGGCGGCCCGCTGACTACCCTGATCCTACCTCCGGAAGGCGGTGAAGAAGACACCCTTTGGAAGCGGCTGTGGCTGAATGTCCTGACCAAAGAAGAATTGGCCGAACTGCCCGGCGACCACCAAAACACCTTCCCCGAACGCATCTTCCCCTGGCTGGCGCCCACCCGAACTAGCGAGAAAAAGGGTATGGAGACCTACCCGGAACAGGCGCATCCGCTGCAGGCGTACTGGTGTATGCCACGGCGCATCCGCCTGCATTTCTCGGACGAGGAAGGCCAATGCGACCTGACCGGAGAGCCGTCGGGCGCATTGGTGACGGGCTTTCACACCAAGAATTACGGCATCAACTACGCTGGTCATTGGCAACACCCCCTCACGCCCTATGTATTCGAGGGCGACAAGGAACCATTGTCGATCAAGGCACAACCCGGTGGGGTGGGTTACCGCCACTGGCTGGGGCTGGCCGTGACTGCCCAACAGGGCAAGCTCACGCGGACCCCGGCGCTGGCGGTGCGGCGCTATGAAGACCGCCAACACCGGATCGGCGAGCTGGATTTCGAGCCGCGCCTGTGGGCCTTTGGCTACGACATGGACAACATGAAGGCGCGCTGCTGGTACGAGGCCGAAATGCCGCTGTTCAATCTGGAACAGGAACAGCGCGAGGATCTGGCCGAACAGGCGAAGAAGATGATCGAGGCCGCCAGCGACGCCCTGAAAACACTCAAGTCTGCTTTGAAGAGCGCCTGGTTTGATCGCCCAAAGGACGCGAAGGGGGATCTCTCATTCATCGACGTCAATTTCTGGTCAGCCACCGAACCCGGTTTCTATGCCAGCCTCCGTGAATTGGTCGCCGCCGGTGACGACGAAGAGGCCATCAACGAAACCCTACAATGCTGGGCCAATACCCTCAAACGGCAGGCCCGCGAGTTGTTCGACCAGTTCGCCCTGTCCAGCCTGAATGAAGACGGCAATCTTAAGCGCGTCGTAAAAGCGCGCGATAGCAAAGGCGGCCTGAACCACCACCTCAATGGCAGCCGGGCGATGAAGGCGCTGGCCGCCTGACCTATGGAGGAAAGATGAATCTGCAAAGACTGAAAGACCCGGACAGCCAGCAAGCCATCACTGAATGGCATGCCTGGCTGCACGATGAGAACCAGCGCGGCGAACGCGTTCGGCTCCGGCGTTGTGACAGCCTGGATGAGATCATGCTGCAACCGGCCTATTACCGGCTGTGCCAGCAGAGCGCTCTGCGCAAGCATCCACCGGAAGCCCTTGCTCTTGTCGCGGGCATCCTGGCCTGGGTGGAAAACGTCGACGAACGGCCCACCGCCCAGCTGCTAGGCAGCCCCAAGGGTTCCGACGGCGATACGCCCGTGTTCAGCGAGCCGCGTTTCCAGCGCTTGCTGGCCTCCAAGACGCCGGAAGACCTGTTTCAGAACCTGCGCCGCGCGGTGATTCAGCTGGGCAAGACGGCTAGTCCGGTGCAACTGGCCGACGAAATCCTGCACTGGCAGGCACAGCAGCAGTGGCCGGACAGCTACAAGGGCACACGCCAGTGGCACTATCGCCTGGCCCGCGCCTACTACGAGCCCAAAGCGGTCAACGCGGAATGATGGCGTGTTGTTCCAGCCACCGCGCCAACTCCTGGTGCCCGAACTCGCCAGCGGCCAGCCGCTCAAATACGAGCGCGGCTTCTGCTTCGGGCGCTTGCAGGGAAATGCCGTTGATTTCGAGAAACACCGCGGTCGCGGTCAATGCAATGCGCTTGTTGCCGTCCACGAAGGGATGGTTGCGGATCAACCCCTCGCCACAGGCAGCTGCCAAATCGAACAATGATGGCGTATCAGCATAGGCGAAAATCTGCCGGGGCCGCTGCAATGCGGCGTCGAGTAACGCGTGATCTCGCAACCCGGGCAGGCCTCCGTGTTCCGCCAGCAAGCGCTCGTGAATGGCCAGCACTACGCCAGGCAGCAACCACCTGGGTTCTTTCACTTGGCTAGGCGGCGCAAGGCGTTGCGGTATTGCTTCAACACCTTGTCCGCCGCGGCCAATTGTTCATCGAAATCCTGAGCATAGGGCGTCAAGGTCAAGCCTTCCTCGGTTTCCAGAACGAAGAGTTCGTCCCCTTTCGACAGATTCAGGCGTTTGAGGGTTTCCCTGGGCAACACCACGCCCATGGAGTTGCCGATCTGCGTGATCCGAATCTTCTGCGCCATCTTTCATTCGCCGTTATTACCAATGTAATAACGATAGCTCAATTTTCCACTTGTCACCACCCACGTTCAAGGAGTAGATCATGACGCAATTCATCCAGTTGCATCTTCTCACCGCTTATCCGCCATCCAATCTCAACCGCGATGACCTGGGGCGACCCAAGACCGCCATCGTGGGTGGAACCGAGCGGTTGCGCATTTCTTCCCAGAGTCTGAAACGCGCCTGGCGCACGTCGGAGCAATTTGAATCGGCGTTGGCCGATTTCCGTGGCACCCGCACCAAGCGTCTTGGCGAGCAGGTATTCGAACGTCTGACCGAAAAAGGCGTATCGGAAGGCAAGGCAAAGAAGTGGTCCGCCGCGATCGCTGGCGTCTTCGGCAAGCTGAAGAAGGACTCCCTCGAAATCGAACAGTTGGCGCACGTGTCACCGGAAGAATGGGAAGCCGTCGAGCACTTGGTTGATACCCTCGCCCACGGAGATCACGATCCGGAAAAGGAGGCGTTGGATCTGTTGCGCAAAAGCCCTAAGGCCGTGGACATTGCGCTGTTCGGACGCATGTTGGCGTCCAGCCCCGCCTTCAACCTAAAAATCTCAGTTGGATCACAAAAGTCCACGCAAGCTCTTGATGCACCTGGCAAATCAGAAAACCCTCTCATCACCAATAAGGTGACCACGAGTTTTTCCGAT
>JANTGD010000201.1 GCA_024763135.1 Thiotrichales bacterium
AATGCCTCCAGCGCGCGCCCCAGGACACTGATCGATAACTGCCCCATGGTTTGAATATCGCGTAATTGTGGGCGGCTGGGACCGGCGCGGTCAGCGTTGTAGAGGTGGAAGGTCGTGCGAGCAATGCGCTCGGCTTCGTCGCCAATGCGCTCGAGATCTTTCACGGCCTTGGAAAAAGCCATGACCACACGCAAATCCTTGGCAATCGGGCCACGCCTTGAAATGAGGTCGATAATCCGATCATCCGCTCGTAGTTCCAATTGATCCACGGAACCCTCGCGCTCCAACACTTCATTGGCGGCATCGAGATCCGCCTGCAGCAATGCATTCAATGCGAGCTGGCTTTGTGCGAGTACCAGGCCGCCCAGCTCCAGCATCACGAGGTGAATCTCATTCAATTCACCATCGTAGCGCTGGTCGGCATGACCTTCTAGCGACCCCTGCATGTGATTCGAATCCTTCTCTGCTGTGCTGAATTAACCAAAGCGACCTGTAATATAGTCTTCTGTCAACTGATGACGTGGGTCTCTGAATATCTGCCCGGTCTCGCCGACTTCGATCAGATAACCCAGGTGAAAATACGCCGTGCGTTGCGACACCCGCGCGGCCTGCTGCATGGAGTGCGTTACGATGGCAATCGTATAATGCTCTTTGAGCTCCATCATCAGATCTTCGACTGTTGCCGTGGAAATGGGATCGAGCGCCGAACAGGGCTCATCCATTAGAATCACTTCAGGTTCGACGGCAATGGTACGGGCGATGCACAAGCGCTGCTGCTGTCCACCCGACAAACCAGTGCCTGGCTGTTCCAGGCGGTCTTTGACCTCGTTCCACAATCCAGCTCTTTTCAGGCTGGTCTCGACAATTTCATCGAGCTCATCCTTGTGCTTGGCCAAGCCGTGGATACGCGGACCAAATGCAATGTTTTCATAGATTGATTTGGGAAAAGGATTGGGCTTTTGAAACACCATGCCCACATTGGCGCGCAACGGCACTACATCGATTTCTTTACTGTTAATATCCAGACCATCCATGTTGATGGTGCCTGTGACTCGGCAACCATCAATGGTGTCATTCATTCTGTTCAGGCAGCGCAAAAAGGTCGATTTGCCGCATCCTGAGGGTCCGATCATCGCCAGAATTTCATTTTTACCCAAATCCAGGCTGACATTGTAGATAGCCTGTTTATCTCCATAATACACGTTGACATCGGTACAACTGATGCGTGGATCGGAGACCCGGAGCTGACCAATGGTCTCGCGATGATCACGCGGTACACGGTCCTCTGAAGGGGGCACTTCTACGGCATCTTCCACATGCGTGTTCTCGAAATCTGCCGACTCGACCTCTGTTTTCGTAGTTTCCACTGTCTGTTATCCTCGAAAGTTTATTGTAACGACTCAGCTCCCCTCTGAGCTACGCCATTTCTGCGTTAAAAAATGGTCATTTACGCTTGTAAACTCACATTTTTTGCCTTGACCTGACGTAGTTCAGGGACAATCTGAGCTGTTGTGACAGAGTCTTTGTCATTACATTTTATTTACCAGCGGCGTTCAAAACGACGACGCAATATGACCGCCAGTAGGTTCATCGTAACCAAAAATGCCAGTAATACGATGATCGCGGCCGAGGTCCGTTCGACGAATGCCCGCTCCGGACTGTCTGCCCACAGATAGATCTGCACCGGCAGTACGGTCGCGGGATCGAACACTCCGTGGGGAACATCGACAATAAATGCCACCATGCCAATCATCAGCAAGGGAGCTGATTCACCCAGGGCCTGTGCCATGCCAATGATCGTGCCGGTGAGCATACCCGGCATGGCCAACGGCAACACGTGATAATAGATTGCTTGCATTGGCGATGCACCCACTCCCAGTGCGGCTTCCTTGATGGAGGGGGGAACCGATTTCAACGCCGCGCGACTGGCAATAATTATGGTGGGCAGGGTCATCAAAGTGAGCACCAGGCCTCCCACCAATGGAGCCGAACGTGGCAAATGAAAGAAGTTTAAAAACACGGCCAATCCCAGCAGACCAAACACAATCGACGGCACTGCGGCAAGGTTGTTTATATTAACCTCGATCAGATCTGTGAACCAGTTGCGCGGAGCAAATTCTTCCAGATAGACAGCCGCCGCCACCCCAATGGGAAAAGCCAGCAGCAGCGTGACCAGCAGCGTCAGAAACGAGCCACTCACAGCCCCGAGTATCCCGGCCTGCTCCGGATTACGTGAATCTCCATGGGTAAAGAAAATCGTATTGAATCGTTTTTGGATTCTGCCCTGTTGCTTGAGCGTCTCTACCCACGCGACGACATTGTCTTTGACTCGCCTTTGACTCTCTGGCAGCTGGGTGTTTACCCGCCCTTTGAGGAGTAGATCGACTTCATCATCGGTAGGCACCCAGAACCCAACGGTTTTGCCAATCAGTGCCGGGTCCTCCAATACACGTTTACGCACTTCACTCGCTGCCCCACTGCTCACGAGCTTGTACAGGCGGCGTTTGTCTCGACGTCCCGTCACTTCGGGAAACATTTCGCGCAGACTCGCCTTGACCAGCCCCATGTAGTTGGCCTTGGCCAATACTTGCGGATCACGACTGCCATCGGGAGCGATGTCTGCCGGGGTCAGCGTCACATCGATCAGCATGTAGTGCTGCCAGAACGCGGTGTACCCTTTCGATATGATGCTGCCAAACAGGGTCAGTAGAAACAGCAATCCCATTGAAATCGCAGTCATCCCATAGAGGCGAAACCGACGCTCGGCGCGACGCCGCTTTTTTAAACCCGCATTGACGATATCGATGGTTCTGCGGCGCGGCGCACCCGTGGATGTAGGCGTATTCATGGATCCGTTCTCCTCAGGTTTATTCATACTGCTCGCGATACTTGCGCACCACATGTAGCGCAATCACATTCAAGACAAGGGTGACCGCAAACAGCGCCAAGCCCAGGGCAAACGCGGCCAGTGTTTTGGGACTATCGAACTCCTGGTCGCCCGTCAGCAGGGTCACAATCTGCACTGTCACCGTGGTGACGGCTTCCAAAGGATTGGCGGTCAGGTTCGCTGACAAACCGGCTGCCATCACTACAATCATGGTCTCACCGATGGCTCGCGAGGCCGCCAGCAGAATACCCCCCACGATGCCGGGTAACGCGGCGGGAAAAATCACCTTGCGTATCGTTTCCGCCTGAGTCGCACCCAGACCATAGGCGCCATCGCGCAGTGATTGGGGTACAGCATTGATCACATCGTCGGATAATGAAGACACAAACGGAATAATCATAATGCCCATGACCACTCCGGCCGCCAATGCACTTTCCGAGGAGACCTCGAGCCCCATGGAACGCCCCAGATCACGCACAAAGGGCGCCACGGTCAATGCCGCGAAAAATCCGTAGACCACGGTAGGAATACCCGCGAGTATCTCCAGCAGCGGTTTGGCGATGGTACGCACCTTTTTATGCGCATACTCAGAGAGGTAAATGGCCGACAACAAACCAATGGGCACCGCGACCAGCAAGGCAATCGCCGAGATCAGCATGGTGCCTGCAAACAAGGGTACTGCACCAAATGCGCCGGAAGAACCGACTTGATCCGCACGCAGCGCGGTTTGCGGACTCCACACCGTGCCAAACAGAAACTCCATGGGCGGCACCGAGGTAAAAAACCGCAAGGACTCAAATAAAACCGACAGCACAATGCCCAGCGTCGTCAGGATAGCCACACTGGCACAGAGGATCAAAAACGCTTTGATGACTACTTCGACCGCATTTCGCGCACGCTGATGCGGTTTAACTTTGGTTAATGCGTACCAGCCCAATATCATCGCTACGGACAAAACCACCACTGCCATGGCCCAATGGCTGATCTGCAACAATTGATTGTAATGTGCGGCGGCTGCCTGGATTGCGGGATCGACCGATTCCGGACCAATATTGCCCTCGGCAAGATTCCTGAGGTCATTGAGCACGAGATTCAAACGTTCGGACGGCAGGGAGCGCAGCGCTTCCGGCAAGTCAGAAACGACCATCGCAGTGACCAATGTATTTTCAAATGCGAGCCAGAAACCAATGAGTACCAAAGCAGGTAACCCACACCAAATCGCTGTGTAGAGGCCGTAGTAGGACGGCAATGAATGCAGTTTACGCAGCTCTCCGCCCGCAACGGTGTAGGCGCGCCGGCGCCCAAGATGGTAGGCAATTGCGGACAGTACCAGGAGTACGCCCGCAAATGTGAGTGTATTCATCGTCTTTGACTCCAAAACCCTGCATCGTGTGAGCTGACCTGAACGCTTGTCAATCTAACACTCTCGCTTTGAAACGACTCAGCTGACCCTGAAATACGTCAGCGCTGCGTTAAAAAATGGTCGTTGACCATCGTAAACTCATATTTCTCGCCTTGATCCGACGTATCTTAGAGGCAATCTGAGCAGTGACTTCATGTTTTGACAACGCGCTGAGTCGTTACCATTCTGTACTATAAGCAAAAAGCCGGCGGGAAGCTCACGGAACTTCACACCGGCTGTTCTCTACGCTAATGGCGTTAACACCACCATCGGCTTACATTTCCAGTGGCGTGAGCGCTTTGCCATCAGCGGCATATTTTTCCCGCTCTTCCTTAGGCATGGGGATCAAACCACGATCAGACAAATAGCCTTCGTCGCCCCAGGCTTTCTCGCTGGTGAATTCCGCGATGTACCCTGGGATCCCAGGCACTTTGCCCACATGTGCTTTCTTCACGTAGAAAAACAATGGGCGGGACAGCGGGTAGCTACCATCACCAATGGTTTCGAAGGTGACCGGAACCCCATCCACCTTGGCGCCCTGGACCATATCCATATTCTCTTCCAAGAAGCTGTAACCGAAGACGCCGACGGCTTCTGGGTCTGCTTCGAGTTTTTGCACGATCAGGTTATCGTTTTCACCGGCCTCAATATAAGCGCCATCTTCCCGAACACCATGGCAAATGCCTTTGTACTTGGATTTCAGCACCTTGGCTTTTTCCTTATCACCGGCTTTTTTGGCGGCTTTTGAATCGGCTTTGATCTGCTTAATGAAAGCGAAGGATTTACAGCCCCCTTCCATACCCAGTTCGGCAAATGCATCGCGGGTACCTGACGTCGGGGGCGGACCGAGCACCTTGATGGGCGTGGCAGGTAACTTGGCGTTAACTTCTTTCCAGGTCTTATAAGGATTGGCAATCAGTTCTTCGCCACCTTTTGGATTCGGTACATTCTTCGCCAGCGCGAGGAAAATGTCACGCAGGGTCAAATCCAAAGGTGGCGCTTTTTTGGAATTGGCAATGGCGATGCCATCGTAACCAATTTTGATCTCGGTCAGCTCTTTAACACCATTCTTCTGGCAGGTCATGAACTCAGATTTCTTAATCCGGCGTGAAGCATTGGTAATGTCCGGTGTTTCAATGCCGATTCCTGCGCAGAACAGCTTCAGGCCGCCGCCAGAACCAGTCGATTCGATTTTGGGCGTTTTGTATTTGCTTTCTTTTCCGAAATGCTCTGCAACAACCGTCGCAAAGGGATAGACCGTTGAAGAGCCAACGATGCTGATGTAGTCACGGGCGGCGGCGTGGACGTTGCTGCCCACCAGCGTTGCCGCCACGGCGGTTGCTAGGACCAAAGGTTTTTTAAACATCTATCATCTCCTGATTGAAAGAAAGGTTTGGTGCAAACCGAGCGGTTGCTGTTATACGCCAGTTATATGACAGTTATGTGACAGTTGGGTTAGAAAATGCGAACGGCCGCTACGTCTAGGCGGGTACTGCACTCCGGCTCTGGCGCCTCTGGAATCGCATTTAGTATGCATAATCAAGCGAGTAACCCACATGCCTTACTGTACGAATGAGGTTTTTTCCGCCGTGTGCATTGAGGGCCCGACGCAAACGCAAAACGTATTGATCGACTGCACGGGGTTGTAGCGTGCCTGTGGGGCGCAGTTCTGAAATCAATTCGCCACGCGACCAGACCCGCGTGGGATTACGCATAAAGAAATGCAGTAATTGAAACTCAGTAGGACCGAGACGAATTCTTTTGTTTCCGCGTCTCACGGTATGCGACATCATATCCAGCTCGATATCGGCAAACTGCAGGCGTTTCTGTTGGGTGTCATCACTCCCCGGCGCCGCGGGATTGGATTGATCCTCTGCTCTATGCATGCTGTGGCCTGTTTTTACCCCGTGGTTACTGCGCAAACGGATCTCTGCCGCAAACACTGCATCAGAATTGCGGTTGCGCAAACCAGCCCACGAAGTGTGAGGAAAGCTCATGTGATATTCCAGGCGCCTACTCTACGAGGTCTGTGTGACAGTTTTATGAAATACCGGCACAAACCTCGCCCTAAGCCCCGTCCTCTAAAGACCACCTGAACCGGATCATTGCCACAGCCGCTCATCCCATAGCGACTCAGGCCGCTGAGCAAACCATACCCGCGCTCATGCATGATCGTCTCGTACATCGTCCAGTCCGAGGCGCGGATCGCAGGTAATAGCTGGCTATTGCGAAGATCCGCAACGCAGAAATGGGCGATTTTGCGCCGCAAGATGCCGTGTTTCGAATTGATCAGAGCTTCCTTACTCAAGTTTCGGAGTTCGTAGCCCCCTCTCCCCCAGGGAGAGGGTTGGGGTGAGGGGATTGTAAGCCTGAATGCTTTGATTGAATGCATTCCCTCATCCTGCCATTCATCCCGGCGCTGCGGAATCCTGC
>JANTGD010000202.1 GCA_024763135.1 Thiotrichales bacterium
AGCAGCAATAACGCCGTGCTGGACGCGTGGGTTTGCGCCCTTTGGGTGAGCCATCAAGGGGTCATCTGTAGCCTTGTTTTTAATCACCATAGGACCACTATGATTCATAAAAACAAAACCACATCTAACCCCTTGATGACTCACTGATACAGACAGTTTGGGCTTGGCGGTGTACTAGGACATCGTCTAGCTTAACTGCCTGTTAAGGAACCCCTGATCAATTCATGCCAGGGCGGATTGCGGCACCAAATGATCCATTTCCGCGTTGCGGATCTTCTCAATAGCGCGCTATTACCTGCGATCCGCGCCTTGAACTGGATAATTTTTCACTACAGTCCGCTCGCGCCAGAATTTATCAGAGGCTCCTTAACATGACGGACTCAGCGTTTTTGTGATGCCGCGCTTGTGTGTCGCAGTGCTTGCCAAGGCCACTGCCATTGACTGTGCGGCATGCGCCTTGATAGTGGGAATGCCTGAGGCAATGAAGACGGTATATTATGGTGCCGTATTAACGTATTAATTATAACTACACTCCGTGCGGCCTCGGCAATAAGCTGGTAGCGCTGTCGCTGGCGCAATACAATATCGACACTGCTTTTTGGAGAGAGTGACGACATGCAAGGAATGATCGCTTGGTTTGCGCGGAATGCCGTAGCTGCCAATCTCTTGATGTTGACCATAGTGGGCATCGGCCTGTATGCGGCGTTTTTTCGCACGCCGTTAGAGATTTTTCCTGATATTTCCCGCGAGGTCATCACCATCGAGACCCGCTATCCCGGCGCCACACCGGCCGAGGTCGAGCGTTCTGTGTCGATTCGTATCGAAGAAGCCATTGCGGACCTTAATGGGATTGATCAGATTTACTCTGATGCGCTGGAAGGTGTCTCGCGCGTCCGCGTTGAGTTGCTCAATGGGTTTACGCCCGACAGGTTGATGGGGGATATTAAAAATCGCATTGACGGTGTCAAGTCACGGTTTCCCGAAGATGTGGAAGAACCTATTGTCAGTGAACTACAACGTAAGCGGGAAGTCATCAGCGTCGTCGTCTCCGGCCAAATGAGCGAACGGGATCTGCGCAACTTAGCGGAAAACATACGCGATGATTTGGCGGATCTGCCTGAGGTGACCCAAGTACAGTTGTCGGGTGTTCGGCGTTTCGAACTCGCAATCGAAATTCCGGATCAGACACTCCTGGCGTATGGCTTGACATTGGAGGATGTCGCGCGTGTGATTCGCCAGTATTCCAAAGATGTACCGGCTGGTTCGATTAAGACGGCTGGGGGCGAAGTGTTGTTGCGCAGTTTGGGGCAGGCTTACCGGAGCGAGGATTTCGCACGTATTCCGGTAGTGATACGCGAGGACGGTCGGCAAGTCACCTTAGGTGAGATTGCTACGTTGCGTGATGGATTTGAGGAGGAGCCCTTATACGCTCACTTTGATGGCCGTCCCGCCGTCGAGCTGGATGTGTATCGGGTGGGTAATCAGAATGCGATAGAAGTTGCCCGCGCCGTGCGTGACTATTTGCAGATCAAACAACAGACACTGCCAGATACGGTGGAGTTGTCCTACTGGCGAGACCGCTCTCAGTACATCAATGCACGCTTGTCGACACTACTGCGTAGTGCGTGGCAGGGCGGTATTCTGATTTTCTTGCTGTTGTCCCTGTTTCTGCGGTTTTCGGTCGCACTTTGGGTGTGTGTGGGTATCCCTATAAGCTTTCTCGGTGCTTTGGCATTGATGCCAGAACTGGGGGTTACGTTCAATCTCATCAGCTTGTTTGCGTTTATTTTGGTGCTGGGGATTGTGGTCGATGATGCTATTGTGACGGGCGAAAATATTTACTCCCACCTCAAGCGTGCGGAAGAGGCAGAACATGCGGCGATTACCGGGACGCAGGAAATTGCGGTGCCGGTGACGTTTGGTGTTTTGACGACGGTGGCGGCGTTTATTCCGCTTTTGATGATCGGCGGGGCGCGGGGGGATTTGTTTGCGCAGATACCGATGATTGTGATACCCGTGCTGCTGTTTTCTTTAGTGGAGTCTAAGTTGATTCTGCCGGCACATATGAAACATGTACGGATAGATACCGAGCGCCGTCTCAATGTTCTGCAGCGCCTGCAGCGTCAGGTGGCCGATGGATTGGAGCGATTCATTGAGCATATCTATCGCCCATTTCTGGCGCGTTGCCTCCAGTATCGCTACATCACGCTCGCGGTGGTCATGGCTTTTTCGCTGCTCATTCTCGGTATTGTCTTCAGCGGCCGTTACGGCTACACCTTTTTCCCCAGAATCCAAAGCGAAACTGCGCGAGCGACGTTAACCATGGCACCCGGTACACCGATTGAGCTGACCGAACGCTATATTTTCTGGATTGAAAAGCAGGCGCGGGAACTACAGAAAAAATACGTCGATCCGGTGACAGGAGAGAGCATGATTGAGCATATTCTGACAAACGTGGGGCAAGCCAGCAGTTCTACTGCCGGTAGCAGTGGCAGTTCCAATATTGGCCGGGTGAGCTTTGAGATTATTCCACCAGAGCAGCGCCACACAAAGATTACGAGTTCACAATTGGTACGCGAATGGCGAAAGGCCATTGGGGAAATTCCCGGCTCACGCAGTTTGGCATTCCGCGCGGAGATTGGTCGTTCCGGATCGCCGGTGTCGGTCCAGTTGGAGGGGCACGATTTCGATGAGTTACGTGCAGCGGCCATCCAGGTAAAAGAGTATCTGAGTGAAATTCCGGGTGTTTTCGGAATAGAAGATTCTTTTGAGGGTGGTAAGGAGGAGGTGAAGCTCACATTGAAACCTTCGGCAGAGAGTCTTGGATTGACACTGATCGACTTGGGGCAACAAGTACGCAATGCATTTTATGGTGCGGAAGCACAGCGCGTTCAGCGCGGGCGGGAGGATGTGCGCGTTATGGTTCGTCTGCCAAAACATGAGCGTCATGCGCTTGAAGACCTGTATTCTTTCGAAGTGAAAACGCCGACCGGAAACTTTGTGCCTTTACGAGATGTGGCGAGTATTGAACTCGGCAGAGGATTCTCCACTATCAATCGAGTAAACCGTATCCGCACGGTGACAGTCCAAGCGGATATCGACAAGGAAGCAACCAATATCAATAAGGTCACGAGCGCATTAAAAACCTTCATGCCCAGTGTGCTGGAAAAATGGCCTGCCCTGAGATATTCGTTTCAGGGCGAGCAGAAAGAACAAAAAGAGTCGATGCAAAGCCTTCGTTGGGGCATGTTGGGTGTTTTGTTCATGATTTATACGCTGTTAGCAGTACCGTTTCGCTCCTATTTGCAACCGTTGATTGTGATGGCAGTGATTCCGTTTAGCCTGATTGGCGCGATACTGGGCCACATGATTATGGGTAAAAACCTGTCCATAATGAGCCTGATGGGTATGCTGGCCTTGGCAGGTGTTGTGGTGAACGACAGTCTGGTGATGGTTGATTACATCAATCGACGGCGTCGTGAAGGTCTGCCATTGAGTGATGCCATTCGGGTAGCGGGCGGCGCGCGTTTTCGTCCGATTCTGCTCACGTCGTTAACCACGTTTTTGGGGCTGACGCCACTTATCTTCGAAAAGTCCACGCAAGCACAATTTTTGATTCCAATGGCGATTTCACTGGGGTTTGGCGTCATGTTTGCGACGGTAATCACATTAATTATGGTGCCAGCGAGTTACTTGGTGCTCGAAGATTTGCGTACGGCAGCCCGTCGTTTATTCGGTCTACACAGGCAAAAACTACACCAATCTTCGACGAAACTCACAGAATAATTGAAAAGTAACACTAAATAGATTTAAGAGATTTCTCAAGATGCCGATGATGTGATTGAGTAGCGTTGAATGCGCCTGTTGCATGAGATACTAATCTTCTATCTTTAGTTTCTCGTGGCAGGCACCACGTTACAAAAATGCCCGTCCCTGAGTTTAGTATCAGAGACGCCGAAATCAATCCATGTTCAAAGGAAGGAACACTATGAAATCTTTCAAGTATATTTTTGTCTTTGTATCCCTGGCAATTTTTACGAGTATTGCCATTGCGGGAACAAAAATTTCTCCCGAAGCTGTGCCTGGCGCGAAAACCATCGATACCTCCTCTGCAAAATCTCTTTTTGATGAAGGAGTAGCCTTTGTCGATGTGCGTAAAGATGCGGACTGGGATGCCGGGCGCATACCGGGCGCGATTCATATAGAGTTAAAAAAACAACTCTCCGAAGATACGTTGGGCAGTGAAGTAAAGAAAAACGAAAAACTCGTTGTGTACTGCAATGGACACAAGTGTTTGCGGAGTTCGAAGGCCGCGGCCAAGGCCGTTTCCTGGGGTTATCAAGATGTTTATTATTATCGTGATGGCTTTCCAGCCTGGGAAGCAGCTGGCTACCCTGTCGAATAGGTCATTAACCCTATGGTCTGATTGCCATGCAAATATATCACTATCACATGGCAAAAAGGCCTGAATTCCTCTGCCCATGCGGACCCATTTTGCAAATCTTAACCAATACCGGGAATGGGTCTGCTTAAAATCGCGAGATGGTAAACAACATTTACATTTACACGGAAATTATACCTTCCGCAAAACTACGACCCAGCTAATCCCTGAAACGTGTCGGCTTTGCTTTTAAAAATCACTAAAGACACTTACGAATAGACATTTTTTGCTTTGGTTGAAAAAATTTCAGGGGCGATCTGAGCAGGTTCTACACATTTGGCAAGTCGGTAGGTAGTTACGCAAAAAATAGGTCAATGGCCGAATACGACCTTGGAAGGCTATCTCAGGACGGTACGTGAAAGGATATCACTATGACTATTAAAACTCGGATTACGCTTATTGTATTTGCTTTGACTACTTTAGTTGTTATGGCGCAGTGGGTTGCCAACACGTTGACGCAATCGGTGGCAGAACAGCGCTATGAACAGCTCGCTATCGACGCTAAATCGGTGCTATGGAAGAAGATCAGTAATAGTGTGCTGGATCGTATGCAAGCCGCCAGTAAAACGCTGATGCGTGATCGGGCGGTGATTAAGGCGCTGCGTGATAAGAACTATTCAGCGCTTGAAGAAGACGGTAATCCAACATTTAACCGATTGTCAGCGGGGAAAATTATTTCAGGTTTAAAAATATCTGATCTTTCGGGCACAGTGAGATTTGCCGCGCCGGAAGGGACTATAGGGCAAACCCGCCAGGGGTTGATTTTGAAAGTGTTGGAAGAAAAAAAGATCGAGCGGGGAATTGAATACAACGGTGAGGGGCATCTGGTCGCAGAGGTGGCTTTTCCTTTGTATTTTCGCGGACAGCTAGTTGGTGTGGCGGCATACGAATATGAACTGAATGCAGCGATTGCGGACTTTAAAGCCAATGACAACTCAGAAGTTTTTATAATAACGCCTGAAAATCAGCTGATTTATTCTACCAATCAAGGCTTATTTGATAAGCTGAAGTTAGGAAATCAGGCGGATACGGGAGTTCCACAGGGTTTCCACGTCGTGCAACACGACAAGAGGTATTTTTCGGTGGTGGTCACCCCTATCAGATCCGCAACCGGTCAGCAATTGGCGAGCCTGATCAGTGCCAAAGACGACACATCGAGCATTGCTCATGAAGCCCAGATTCAACGTATGAGTCTCATGTCGATAGTGGCGGTTTTGATCATCAATGCGATCCTTTTATTCTGGTTTCTACGCTTTTCTTTCAAACCAATAGAGCGAGTAATTCACACGATTGAACAGTTTTCTCGAGGCAAGCTCGTAGAGGAGGGGTTGTCGAGTCAGTTTAAAAAGGATGAAGCGGGGCGGTTGTTAAAGGCTGTCGGTGAAATGAATTCTTCGCTACGGCGCATAGTCTCGAGCGTTTTGAGCAGTTCCGACAATATTGCCTCAGCGTCTGCCGAGATTGAGGAAGCAAGCACTGCTTTGGCGGTGCGAACCGAAGAGCAAAGTGTCAATGTGGTAGAAACATCTGGGAATATGAATAGTATTACCACCACAGTAAAACAGAATGCTAACTCGGCAGATGAAGCGGCGCATATCGCTCGTCAGTCGTTAAGCAGAGCGCAGTCGGGTGTGGATTCAATCCATCATTCGATTCTTGCAGTAAAAGAAATAGAAGAGAGTAGCCAGAAAATAGTGAATATTATCGCAGTTATCGATGAAATCGCATTTCAAACAAACTTACTGGCCCTCAATGCGTCGGTAGAAGCTGCGCGCGCTGGGGAGCAGGGTAAAGGTTTTTCCGTCGTTGCAAATGAAGTGCGTAATCTAGCGCAGCGATCTTCTGTCGCGGCGAATGAGATTAAAGAATTAATCGGTAGCAGTGTAGATAAGGTGGGGCGTGGCACGCAGTTGGTCAGTGAGTCCGGTCAAATTCTCGATGAGATTGTTCAATCTGTAGATCATGTCGCGAGTATAGTGGGTAACATCGCAGCGGCGTCACGGGAACAGGCAATGGGTATAGACGAGATTAATACTGCATTGGCGGGTATCGATGAGGCAACACAAAAAAATACGGCAATGGTGGAAGAGTCCGCTGTATCGGCGCAGGTGTTGGCCGACGAAGCGCGTATGCTGCGGGAACATATGGCGTTTTTCAAGCTGGATAATGATGCTCGAGCAACAGTTGTTCGAACGGTATCTCGCAAGGCATCAAGGCCATTATCGCAACCGTTAGATAGTAG
>JANTGD010000203.1 GCA_024763135.1 Thiotrichales bacterium
CTCTCATCACCAATAAGGTGACCACGAGTTTTTCTGATTCACCAGGCACACCAATTGCTTACGCGTCTTTTTCGCGCCCAACTGCGGAATCTAGGTTCAATCATCACACCATTCTGCGGGGCTGGCTGTTGGGCACCGCACTATTGCCGGCACTCACCCTAGCTTTGACGCCGGATATTCGCACCCCGATTGCGCTTGCACCCTATGCCTTGTCCACCGATGATTTGTCGATCTCCGGCGGCGGTACTGCATATCGACCCTGGCTGGAAAATGGCAGCTGGCAGGGCGACCTGATCGAGTACACTCTGGTGAGCGGTGGCCAACATCAGACCGATGTCGATTTCAGCAGTACGCCCCCCGTGGCCAATGGGAACAACTGGAGCGCTCGGTCCACATTCGCTGCGCGGGAAGGCGCCGATGCCTTCTACTGGAAGACCGGACGCCAAATCATTACCTCCACGACCGGTCGCGATCAAGTTGCATTTCGCTGGGACAGCCTGAGCGATGCTCAGCGCCTCGCACTCGACCCCGGCATTGTCACCTCCGGTGGTGCTCAGTCCGCCTATGTGAGCGCCATGCTGAACTATGTGCGTGGACTGCGCGATGGAGAAGGCGGCAGCGGCTTTCGGGTACGCCAAAGCCTTTTGGGCGCCATCACTCACGCCAATCCGGTCTACGTCGGTGCTCCACAGGGGCATTACCATTTGCCGGGTTATGCAGACTTTCGCAATGCCTATACCAATCGTGCGCCCCGGGTTTATGTGGGTGCAAACGATGGTATGCTGCATGCTTTTGATGCCCAGGATGGGCACGAAGTCTTTGCCTATATTCCTTCGCAGGTGATCCCTGCATTGCCTCGACTCAGCGATGTGCCCTACCTGCCCACGCGCTACGTGGATGGAAAGCTCACGGTGGCCGATGCAGTCTTAGGCACCCAGTGGCAAACGATCCTCGCCTCGGGGCTGGGCGCCGGGGGCAAGGGCTTGTTTATACTGAATATCACCGACCCTGATCTGAGTAATGAAACCAGTACCACCACAGCGGACCGCAAGGTTGTGCGCGAGATTTCTGCTCAAGACAGTGATGATATTGGTTATATCTACGGCCGACCACGCATTGCCAAGTTGCCGGATGGCCAGTGGTATGTCATTGCAGGAAATGGCTACGGCAGCGTGAGTGGTAATGCCCGCCTGCTGCTGATTAGACTCAGCGATGGCTCACTGACCACGATGCGAACGCTCTCCGGTGGCGGCAATGGTCTGTCAGCCCCCACGCTGGTGGACAGTGATCAGGACGATATCGCCGATTTTGCTTACGCAGGTGATTTGAAGGGCAATCTCTGGCGCTTCGATCTGGCGCACCCCAGCTATACAGCCAGTAAATTGTTTAGCGCCGATCTGCGCAAACCCATTACGGTGAGCCCCGAAGTCGGCCGACATCCACAAGGCGGCTTTTTGATCTACTTCGGGACCGGCCGGCTCCTGGAAGCGCAGGATAAAAACCTCAGCGATACCCAATCCATCTATGCAATCTGGGATGCAGCCACGCAGCCGATTGACGAGACTCAGGATTTGCTGGCACAGACTTTCTCTACAACGACCGACGCCCAGGGCACCCTGCTGCGCGTGGTATCAGACGAACCGATGGATTACAGCCAGCACAAAGGCTGGAAAATCGATCTGCCCGGGCCCGGGGAGCGACTATTGGGGGCACCACAATTGCGCGATGGCCGTCTGCAATTGGTCACCACTGAAGTCAGCGAAACGAGCGCGCGTCATTGGCTCATCGAAGTCGATTGGCTCAGTGGAGGTGCCAGTGCAAAACCGACCTTCGATGTGGATCTCAATGGCTTACTCGATAACCACGACAGTATCGGCACCCCCTCGCAGTTTCCTGCAGGCCTGGATCTGGGCTATGGCAGCTATTCACAACCCACCATTGCGCGCGTGCGCAGTGGCAGCGATCTGTTGCTGATCAATGGACTGGCGTTCGATACGCCCCCCGAGCCCTGTACCGGAGACTGCGTCGGTGGCATCAAGGGCGGGCACTTCGATCTGGATATGGACACCAGCCTCGGCGGGAAAACCGATGGCCATGTCCATGAGTACGACGACAAATACGGGGTGACATATGCAGACTACTTCAACCTGTTCGGCGGTTTAAATAGCGCCGACGCAGTCGGTATCGATCCCAATCTGCCAATGGTTGCGCTAATTGCCAATGCAGACCTATCACCCGGTGGCGTGCTGACAATCGGCAATAAATCCTGGAATGTGGTGGCTTACCAGAAGATGATCCACGCAAAACTCCCCGGCTGGGACGGCGTTTCCGCGCTGTTGGATAACGACGGCGATCCACTGACCTTTAGCCTGGCCGACCTAAAAAACAGTGGCGGCATGCTACAGCTCAGTTTTGACGACCAAGCCATTTATAGTGGCGGTCTGATCGCCACCAATACCGGTTGCGTGAATGGCTCAGCAAGTATCACCAACGACCGCTGGCGCAATGGTGCGCTGACCTTGCAACTGGTCGACGCCTCAGGTGCGGCCAGCTACCGACTCAGCACACAGTATCCACCCGACTTGGTCAAAGACTTTACCATCAATGGCCAGCACCTCACGCTCAATGATGGAGAGGGCGGATTGCGCAGCAATATGGACATCACACCGAATGGCTTCCTCTACGAATCCACGGTGTTCTGGCACTACCCAGGTAAAGCGTGTTACGGGGATGAAGGCTGGGTCAACGAAGTACAGACCGTCTTGGCGGATATTCGACTGCAAGCCGTGCAAGACAGCGGCAGCGGCAGTACACCGCCACCCGATGGTTCCACCACCGGCAGTGGCCTGGCCGATATACCACTCCCCCCCACCGATACAGACCAGGCATTCAGCGTCATGGGGCCAGCATTCAGAACCGGACGCCGTGCATGGATTGACTTGATCCAATAACGTCGAACACCTGCCAATACCTCTCAGTTTTACTAACCCTCACGCCTGCTCCATCGCCAAAAAAACAGCCACGATAGAAGGTGGCTGTCTGAAAGAGACGCGATGGGTTATTTATCCGTGTGCGCGTGGTGGACCTCGATCAGGTCGGTTACCGGCACAGCCAGGGCATAAACGTTCTGATAACCCATGGCTTCCAGATAGCCCATGACCCGGTTGGCGAAAAAGTTCTTCATGCAGGCTGTGACAATCGGCGTGGTTTTATCCTCTGGCAGAACCTCCATATAGTCTGTAAACCTGGGAAAAGGTGTGTAGTAAGCATTCCTGATCCCCGCTTCCTGCGCATTTTCACCACTGACTTTGGCCGGTGGGCGCACATCCAGCAGCACAGCGCCCGCATCCATAATCAATTCCCGCGTTGTATGCAGATCAATATTACCCAATTCAGGCTTATTGGTATCCGCCGCAATGGCGGCCTTAATGTTTTTCAGCAGTGTTTTATCAGCCATGTGTTTTACTCCTGTTGAATGGAAGTTGTGCGCATTCAAGCACAAGAACACAGCCCCTCGAAACGATAATTATCAATCCGAGCAAAATACTCAAGTATTATGAAAACCTATTACTTTTCATATGGTTATAGAACCGGTTGAAACGGTTCAGGCGAGTTGTGGAACGCTTCCCGGGCAGGCACGCTAACCCACCACGATGACCACCAGCGATTTGGGTCCATGCACGCCGTAAGCCAGCGTCTGTTCAATATCCGCGGATTTTGACGGACCAGAGATCAGCAGCGCATTGGCTGGCATCCCCTGTGTCGTCCAACCTTGCGCGGCAACCGCGGCCGCAAACGTGGTGTAGAGCTTGTCGATTTCAAGAATTGCAATATGCACCGGCGGCACCAGCGACATCAGTCTCGGCTCGTCGCGATTAGGCCAGAGTATCAGCGAACCTGTTTCAGCGATCCCGCCCAAGGTGCTGGTCAGTGCCGCATCGATGTCATGAAACAAGTCATATTTCCAGTCTTCGATCGGCGCATCGTAACTGCGCAAAGGAGGTAAACCCGATGAGTCCTGGTGGATTTCAACCCCCCAGGGCGTCTGCCTCGACAGCAGTAAATTCAACACACCCTTTTCACGACAAACCGCACGTAATACCTCGGGCCAGGTGCTCCGCTCAGCACGATGCACCTCGGCCCGAACCGCATGTAAACGCTCAGTAAAACGCTGCAGCGACTCCGCTTGCGACCAAGGTTCGTCGGGTATGGCCTCACTGCGTATTGGGGCGGCCATTGTTGGCGTACTGTGTGAGCGCAAACGGGCGAGAATATGATCGCGCGCTTTATTTGTCATCGACGCCAAGCTCCTTGAGTCGTTCATGTAACGTCTTCGATGCAATCTTCGGCGCATGTCGCACTTGCGTCCATGGGCCTAAACGTGAGGGCAGCAACCTTCGAAGACGCGTGGCCACCTGCCCCGCTAAGCGATACAGGCCGCCATGACTGGCTGCCCAGGACCATCCTCGCCACAAGACAGCTTCAGCGGGTTTTCGTTGTGATCCCGCCCCTTTGACCGTACCTGCATCTTTTCTAACCGCTTCATAACGCAAGCGATTGATGAGCCTGGGTAGCGGAATCCGTACCGGGCACACCTCGCCACAAGCGCCGCAAAGCGTAGACGCCTGCGGCAATTCACCCAATTTATCCAAACCACTGCGTTGCGGTTCGAGAATCGATCCAATGGGTCCTGGGTAGACAGTTCCGTAGCTGTGTCCACCGATTCGCACATAGACAGGGCAATGATTGATGCAGGCACCGCAGCGAATACAACGCAGCGTGGCGAGCAGCTCGGGATCGGAATAGATTCGCGATCGTCCATTGTCGAGCAACACCAGGTGCACCTCTCGCGGCCCATCCTTTTCTCCCGCTCGACGCGGCGCAGTAATCATATTGAAATAGGTCGTGATCGGTTGCCCGGTCGCCGAGCGGGTCAGAATACTCAGCAACGGGGGAATATCGCTGAGCTGCGCTACGACTTTTTCAATGCCCGTCACTGCAATATGCACGGGTGGAACACTGGTGCACATGCGCCCATTCCCTTCATTCTCAACCAGGCACAGCGTACCGGTTTCGGCCACAGCAAAATTCACCCCGGAAATTCCCACAGGCGCAGCATAAAATCGCTCCCGCAAAATTTTTCGCGCCGCTTGGGTCAGCTCTTCGATATTTTCGGTATAGGGAATATCCGGAAATTTTTCATTGAACAGGCGCGCTACTTCCTGGCGGCTTTTATGAATGGCGGGCGCTACGATGTGCGAAGGTCTTTCCCCCGCAAGCTGAATGATAAATTCACCAAGATCCGATTCAAGACATTCGACCCCATGTGCTTCGAGAAATTGATTCATACCCATTTCTTCGGAGACCATGGACTTACCCTTGATCATCGAAGTCGCAGCATGGCGCTGCATAATATCGAGCACGATCTGATTACCCTCTTCCGTGGTCTCCGCCCAATGCACTTGAATCCCGTTGTCGGTACAACGTTGCTCCAACTGCTCCAGCAAATCGGGTAACTGTGACAGCGCCTGGGCGCGTATTGCAAACGCCTCATCCCGCAAGTGTTCCAATTCAGCTGTATCCGGAAACTGATCCAGGCGATGTTGCATCAGCCCGTCCATGGCCCGCCGGAAATTACCCCGCACTTGCGCTTTGGCAAGATTCTCAACCACCCGCTCGTGAAATGCCGAACTCATGCTTCAGGTTCCGTACGCTGCCACAGAAACTCAGCAATATGCTGGCCTGTGAGTGCAGCTGCCTGATAGTCAAGCGCGCCACCAATATTCATCAGGCAGCCCGCATCCTGGGTGATGAAACGATCAGCCCCAGTCTCACGCAGTGCCGCTGTTTTGTCCGCAACCATTGCTGCAGAAATTTCAGGCTGCTTGATAGCAAACGTCCCTCCAAATCCACAGCACTCTGTTTTATGCGCCTGCTCGACTCGCGTGACATTGTGTAACTGCCCCAATAATGTTTCGATCCGATCCGCCACACCCATTTCGCGGCGCGCGGAACAGGAGGTATGCACGGCCACGGTGATGGGTTCCCCCAGATCACGTAACACTACCTGCAACTGATCGACGAGAAATTCCGTCAGCTCAAACACCCGATCTGCGATCGCCAGAGCCTGGGCTTCATCGGGTTGCCCGGAGAACAGCTCTGGATAGTGCGTTTTCATCATACCGGCACATGAACCCGACGGCACCACAATCGGAATAGGTTCTGGAAACAGCCCGATTTGCGCCCGCGCCACCCGCAGCGCTTCCTCTCGATACCCCGAATTCCACGCAGGCTGCCCACAGCATGTCTGCGTTTGGGGGTACACTACGGTCCGTCCCTCTCGCTGCAACAGCTGTACCGCAGAAACTCCCGCGTCCGGATAGATCACATCCAGCAGGCAGGTACCAAAGAAATAAACCCGTTTGTTCAAATGAGTGCCTAATCAGATTACGCCGGCGTCTACCGGTCACGCTTGGAAGGAAACGCGTTATCCTAACACCACAGCATGGCAACTCAGCGAGCGCAGTTCACAATAACGTGTACCGTCGGAAGGACAGTTGAACCTAAAAACCTCAGTTGGGCGCAAAAAAGACGCGTAAGATATTGGTGTGCATGGTGAATCGGAAAAACTCGTGGTCACCTTATTGGTGATG
>JANTGD010000204.1 GCA_024763135.1 Thiotrichales bacterium
GATACCTCATCAATGGTTCGCTTGCGCTCGCCTCCCAATCACTCACCTGACATTTATGCAATGCCTTTTCTTCATCGCTCACTACCAGCGCTCTTTAAGCCAGCAGCATGAAGTGGTTTGACGCCTGCTTCCGAAAACCGGCGCCGAGGGGCCTTCCCTCATGTTATTTCCAGTTACAGTTTCTTGCGAAACTTAACGTGGCACACTTGAACAAAACCGCGCCGCGGTGGCGTCTCATCACCCCACCTTCCTGCAGCATCCCGGTTCATCAACAACGCTCTTTGCATGTCCCATAGGCAAGCGCCATGCCCACCCGGGTGTCCTCGATGTTCTGAACATACCATTCCAGCGGTTTCGAGGCGGCGCGTCTTTGTCGTCTCGGTACTTCGTTCAAATCGCCTTTTTTTGCATCTTTCAGTTTGGCCGTCATGCTCGAGACAAATGCTTCGCTGCCAAGAAACAGCTGGTGTTTCACATCATTCCACAGAGGCGGGAACCCGACTCCGGCTCTGACGAAATCCTGGTACTTGGCAATGGCTCTTTTACGCTGCTTGGAAAAACAAGCCAGCAGCCAATCGGTTTCCAGCCAGTCCGGCGCGTCTGCCTCGCCAGTCATGGCGGGGTAGCTGCTCCAGGGCCACTCCCCCGTATCATTCACCATTCCCGCCCGCACGGGATTCAATACAACATAGCGCGAAAGTTCCAGCAGATAGCTGTCCTTTTCGGCCAGGATGGCTTTGTAGCGCCCTTGAAATACATGCCCTACCTGTCCATGTCGGCGGTTGCTCTTTTGGGTATAGACACCATTGAGTTGCCGCATCCCCGCCGACAGGTTGCCGTCCTGCGTTTCAATCAGAAGATGATAATGGTTGTCCATCAGACACCATGCATGGCATCGCCAGTTGAACCGTGAACAGACCCGGGCAAATATCTCCAGCCAGGTCGTTCGGTCCTGGTCATCATGGAAGATGTTTTTTTTTGACGCTAACAGGCGGCTTGCTTGATTACAAGACATGACCCTGAATCGCGAATCCGAATCGTGTGACCCCCGAATCGTGCTTGTGCAAAGCCTCGCTAGCTCTATATACGTTAATACAAGGTGATCAGCGTACTGGGGTTACCTCTTTTTTAGGGGCCCGTTAAAGGTGAGTTGAGAATCCAAATAGAGTAGATTACCCTATTTACTAGAAGGTTTCCGGGAAGTTCTGTCTTGGAGACGAGGCCGGTGGGGGTATTAATTGATGGTTGGTCGAGAGTCCTTGTACCGTGCTATTTTAGATAGCATTCGGGATTATACACATTGGCATAATGTGCTCAGCGAGATCGCTCGCATGACCGGGATTATCCGGGGGACAATTGCCTTGAGGGAGTATGAGACCGGCGATTTGGTGATACCAGGGACTGTTAAATCCGGGCTGTCACACCCCATGTTGTTCGGATGGACTCCTGAAGAGGTGCAAAGTTATCTCGACGTCTATATGCCGTACGATCCCTGGTTTGAAGTTGAGCGGCTTCATCATCCGGAGCAGCCCTATATCCTGTCAACGTATATCGCGCCTAACACGGTTGAGGAGGGAAAGTTTGGCGAGTGGGTGAAACCCATTGGCATTAATGACTCCGTCATCGCCAAAATCGGCGTCTCACCGCCGTTTTGGGTCTCGATGAATCTTTATTTTCACGCGAACCAAGCGGGTGTGAAGAGCAACGCGCTTGAGCTTGTCACCGAATTTCAGCAACCCATGCGGGAAGCCTGGCAGCTCGGAGAGCAAGTGAGATTGCTGAAATACAGTAATCTAAGACTGGGGTATTTACTGGAAAAGCATACTCAACCGGCGGTGCTGGTTGATGCGGGGGGCGAAGTGCTCTGCGCTAACGAAAAAGCAAAAGCTTTGTTGAAATCTAGAGCTATGCTGATACAACATGCCGATGGATTTCGATTCCGGAGTAAGCAGTTCAACGCCTTACTCCAAGGTCTGATGGCAGAATCCCTAAGCTTGGTCAACAAGCAAACCAAAAGCAGTAAACTAGAAGCAGTGTGTGACGATCTAAGTCTTACACTCACCCGCATTGATGATTTTGATGATCCTTCAGGCGTTGATCGGGGCGTTCGTCTGATCACCTTCGACAACCTCAAGTGCTACGATTCTAGAAAATCCCGCCCTGTATGGGAAAACCCACTGCTAACCAAAAGAGAACGCCAGCTCGTTGAATACATCGCCAACGGTGGTCGCGTGGCGAATTTTATAAAGGAACAGCAGCTCGCCAAAAGCACCGGCCACTACCACTGGCAGAACGCCAAGAAAAAGCTGAACATCACCGATCGGGCAGAACTCATCTCCCTACACCAAGTTTATCTTAAAAACCTGTAACTAGTTCTAGTTTTCGGTGTGGGAGTTGGATTGTAGTATATTATCTCATCCGGAATTTGATGAATATATCGCGAGTATTCGGTTGAATATGATTAGGCGCGGCAAAAAAATTGGATTGGCTTCTATATGAAAAAGATTATAGATATGGCTTCATTTTTTATCGTGGAACTTTTTAGGAAAAATGCTTCCATATTGATCACTCAACAATTAAGTAGCTATGGCCTGACCTTTATTTTCCGCTATCCTGTCTTTTCAAATCACATTCCGAGAGGCTTAGATAAAAAAGCCCCCAATATTCCGTCACGCAACCATGTACTATTTCTGCCCAAAGTTATTTTTTTTACAATCGTAGCGTTATTTGCTTTGTTACTAATATCCGCTTGCAGTGGTGGTGGAAATGGTAGTAGCGGTAGTAATAGAGATGTATTGGGAGAAAACGGTACGCGAGTTGATTCGGTCAGTTTTTCCTATGGAGAAAGCTTGCCACTTCTAACAGAAAGTATTGGCCCGTCTGGTGGCGTGATCAGGATCGAAAATTCAGGAACGCCTTTGGATGGTGTAGAAATTAGTGTGCCTAGTGGGGTGCTACAACCCTCAACTTTAATCACTGTTGGTACAAACTCAGGTAAATTTGATTTAGCTTCGGACCCTTTGGCTAACGTTGTTCTTGAAATCGAGATTTCAGATGGGCAAGACCATTTTGATAAGCCACTGTTAATAACAATTCCTTACGATCACAATTACGAAGCTCCTATACCGTTTTACATTACTGACGACGGGAAGGCAAGGGTTGCTCAACGTATAGATAGCGACCAGATTAATGGGGTTATAAAATTCCATACCTATCATGCATCGGCATGGTCGTGGCTGATACCTGAAGCAAAAGCCCCGGAGTTTTATTTGAATACAGGTTTTGATTATGACGATCAATTTTCAGTGGTTAATAATGGTTCAAGTTTTGGAAGACGTGGAGAGTGCTGGGGGATGGCTGCGTTTTCACTATGGTATTTTGAGAATATTAAAGAAACTGAAGGCCCACTTCGCCCGAGATTTAATACCAAATTAGGATATGAGGATTGGAACGACGACGAAGGCCTTAAACATCACAACAACAGGACCATTCAAGATGTTATTGCCACTAGAGCTCATGTGACTCAAGAATATATATGGAACGACTATTTGCTAAATAACGTACATGATCGAAAGAGTGCGACTCTGTATAGCGATGAGCAAAATTACAAAGATATTCTTTCGATAATGCGAGGATTGGGGCGACCTGTAATACTTTATTTGTTTGAGAAAAATGGAGAAGGGCGTCATTCGGTTGTAGCCTATGAAATAAAAAATTATGAAGGAACAAAGGGTGAGATTGGGATTTATGATCCCAACTACCCTGGCAAAAAAAACACTATTACTTATGATTTTAAGGTTAAAAAATGGATTAAATATCGGCGCTACGATGGTATTGCTTATTTTGGAGACGGAACATTTAATCTAGACAAGTATTTTAAACCAATATTGGCGGCAGCTAAAAAGGATTTCGACGGTAGTGGTAATTCTGTTATAAAAATAACCTCCCATAGTAACGGGGCGGGCGTATTCACTAATAAGCAGCAGATTAAAGGTTATATTACAGGCGGCCAAGTATCTGTTGATAATATAGCGATTTATGTTGGAGAGATCACTTCAGATCCAATGCTGTTCAACGGGGCAGTAGATGAGAGCGGACATTTTCAAGTAGATGTGGTGTTGAATTCTGGAATTAATTATTTGCAGTTTATATCTACAGGAAAAGACGTCAACTCCCTTGAAGACAAAATAGTGCCAAATAATATGGCATCTGTTGACTTTGTACTTACACTGAAAGAAATTGTTCAAAGTGACAGTACGTCTTCAGCAACGGATATTGCACAACCCTCCAATGGGGAGGGCGCCAACAGCGCGCCAAAACAACCGGATGTCAGTGCGCCCAGTAGCGCGAAGGTAAATGAAAGTATCAGTGTTCGGATCACGCGTGGCAGTGACGCCGATGGCGATGACGTGAAGGTGAGCTGCGAAGCTAGCGGAGGGAATCCCAGCCGATTCGAATTGGGCTACGGCAAAGGCGGCAGCTCTGAGAGCAAGTCCTTGTCCTACAATAGCGCTGGACGTAAGACGATTACTTGCACAAGCTTCGATCGAGCTGGCGCCGACAGTAAACCAACGTCAGTCATCTTTAACATAGAACAGAATAACCGCGCACCAGCAACACCAAATATTGACCTTTCTCCCTCACACGCAGAGATCAATCAGCGTATCACCCTTGTAATCACGCGTGGAAAGGACCTGGATAATGACCAGGTGAAGGTCAGCTGTACTGCAACAGGTTCGAATAAATTAAACCCTTTTGAAATCGGATTCGGGGCCGGTGGCACAACAGGATCAACCACGCTGCAATATGGCTCAGCGGGTGAAAAATCGATTCGCTGTGTCAGTATCGATAACAAAGGAGCATCCGACGGATCGACGACCAGGAAGATCACTATCAAGGCGCCCGCCAATCGAGAGCCAAGACAGCCAGGTATCCGCACACCCAGTAGCGCGAAGGTCAATGAAAGGATCAGCGTTCGGATCACCCGTGGCAGTGACGATGATGGTGATGACGTGAAGGTGAGCTGCGAAGCTCCTGGGTCAAACGATACACGTTTTGAATTGGGCTACGGCAGAGGCGGCAGCTCTGAGAGCAAGTCCTTGTCTTACAACAGCGCTGGGCGTAAGACGATTACTTGCACAAGCTTCGATCGAGCTGGCGCCGACAGTAAAACAACGTCCGTTACGGTGAACATAGAAAAAGACAATCAGAAAAATGGCCTGTGTGAAAGCTATGCTTATGCAGCGATTAGCCAGTACAACGAGAATGTTAGCGTGGGCTGTGGATTTGATGACGACAAATGGCATTCCGATTTCAGTGGCCATTACAACTGGTGTATGAGTCCTGGTGTCACTAGTGCGACTTTGGATCGTGAAATGAACAACAGAGACGCGCAATTGCAACAGTGCAAGTCACTTGTTTCGCCGTCTAAACCTCCATCACCTGCGCCAGTACCTTCGCCACCTCCACTGCCGACACCACCATCAACGTCTCCGCCTAGCGGTAGCAATAACGAGTCATTCTGTCGCTACTACACAGATAAGCAGGAAGAGCAGGTTGCAGAGAATAATCGGCTTGGATGTGGATTTTCAGGTCCTCGTTGGGGTACCGATAAGGTGAGAACTTATAATTGGTGTATGACGCATATTGATATGGCGCAAGGTGAAATGGACGCCCGTGAAAGTATGCTTCAAAGCTGTCGCCGATAACGATTTGGATTACTTTTAAAATACAAGTAACTACTCAGCGAAGTGTCGAAAAATAAAGTAACTGTATAGATTACCCCGAAGAATGCCAGATCAAGGTAAAAAATGTGAGTCTACAAGGGTAAATTAACCATTTTTAACGCAGAACTGGCACATTTCAGGGGTTAGCTGAGTAGTTACGAATGAATTGCATACTTGGGTGAAAACTTTTCGGTGGGTTTTTAATAGACAAGGAAGCGAAATGGGATTTTTAGCAGCGCTACTTACTTTTTCTGCAGCGATTTTAAATTTAATTCCGGTGGGAGCAAAAACGCCTGAGGCATCAACAATCATTCGCCCTGCAGTTGCGTATGGTGAGCTTGATACGAGTGCTGATAAGCTCAAGAGCAGGGCATATACCCTCCAATTGATGCGAGACTCGGGTCATAATCAACGCTATGGATTCGAATATTCAAACTTACGGGATATCGATGAAACCATTGGCGCGGTAGATTCGTTTGGTATTGTTTTGGAGCAGGTGTTGCCCCGAGGGTTCTTGGTCTCTTTATCTGCGGTTAGTAATGTTGACTATAAGGCTCATGAGGATCAGGTTTTTGGCCTAGTCACCAATATTGGTTGGGAGTACGGGGGTAAGAGCTCCTATCGACCCTACGTTGGATATCGAAATAACACAATATTTACCGCTGACGAAGATGTGTTTCAAGGGATAAATATTGGAATGAGCGTATCCTTTTAGCGAGAGATATTTCTAATAACTACTAAGAAAAAACTAGCGGTCATTCGGTGTCGGGGGGAACTAGGAGGGCAAGGTAAAGGGCCCACATCTAGCAACAATAAGTCGCGGATTCGGATAATAAGTGCATAACCTCTGAAAGTAACTGAGCAGCACCCTGTGATTGGATCAAGACTCAGGGTTACAAT
>JANTGD010000205.1 GCA_024763135.1 Thiotrichales bacterium
ACCAATAAGGTGACCACGAGTTTTTCCGATTCACCTTGCACACCAATATCTTACGCGTCTTTTTTGCGCCCAACTGAGGTTTTTAGGATCATATAGATAGCTGGCTATTGGTTCTATTAAATATATTGATTTGTATTTATTTCATCAGCCACTAAAATACCGTACCAGTTCTGGGGGATCGCCACCGTGGAAATGCATCTGCTCAGCCGATTGCGTTTTGGCCCAATTCAAGCCTGGCATCTGTCGGACTGGGGCACCCGCTGCTTGGGAAAGTGCGACCGAGACGGATTTTTAATCGATTGAAGCAACTAGTTGACGCTATTGAATAATATCGATCGGAAAATCCGGCCGACAAGCACTTTTCCGCAGTAGGGTGAGCCCAGTCGGACAGACGCCCGGGGGACGAAAACAATTGCGCAACGTAGATCCGTAGAAGCCAAGGCCCTGCCTCATCTCACACCACGAGCCCTGCCGGGCTCCAAACTAAGAGGACTACTGTATGGACCAGTCGAATCGTTATGCTGACCTGAGCTTGAAAGAAGAGGACCTCATTGCGGGGCAAGAACATGTACTCGTCGCCTACACGATGGAGCCCCAGGAAGGCTATGGCTATCTGGAGACAGCCGCTCACTTTGCGGCGGAATCCTCCACCGGCACCAATGTTGAGGTGTCCACAACTGATGATTTCACCAAAGGCGTGGACGCGCTCGTCTATGAGATCGACGAAGCCAATCACCTGATGAAAATTGCCTATCCTTACGCGCTGTTTGATCGGAATGGCCGGGATGGCAAGACCATGCTGGTCTCCTTTCTGACCCTGGCGATTGGTAACAACCAGGGCATGGGCGATGTGAAACATGCCAAGATGATTGATTTCTTCATTCCCGAAACCAAGCTGCACCTCTACGATGGTCCGGCCACTGACATTTCCGATCTGTGGCGCATTCTGGGCCGTCCTGTCGAAAACGGCGGCTATATCGCAGGCACGATTATCAAGCCTAAACTGGGCCTGCGCCCCGAGCCTTTCGCCGAAGCGGCCTATCAATTCTGGCTCGGTGGTGACTTCATTAAAAACGACGAACCCCAGGGCAACCAAACCTTCTGCCCCATGAAGGAAGTGATGCCACTGCTTGCCGACTCAATGAAGCGGGCACAGGACGAGACCGGCGAAGCCAAGCTGTTCTCTGCCAATATCACTGCGGATGACCACTATGAAATGCTCTACCGCGCTGACTACATTCTGGAGACCTTTGCTGAGAATGCGCCCCACGTTGCATTCCTGGTAGACGGGTTCGTTGGTGGTCCTGGCATGGTCACCACCGCGCGTCGCAACTACCCTTCTCAATATCTGCACTATCACCGTGCCGGACATGGCATGATCACTTCGCCTTCTGCCAAGCGTGGCTATACCGCTTTCGTCCTGGCCAAGCTGGCGCGCTTGCAGGGTGCCTCCGGTATCCACGTGGGCACCATGGGTTACGGCAAAATGGAAGGCGACGCGTCCGACAAGCTGATTGCCTATATGATCGAGCGTGACGAGTGCCAGGGTCCGATCTACTATCAAAAATGGCTCGGCATGAAGCCCACTACGCCCATTATCTCCGGCGGCATGAATGCACTGCGTCTGCCAGGATTCTTCGAGAACTTAGGCCACGGCAACGTGATCAATACCGCCGGTGGTGGTGCCTATGGTCACATCGACTCGCCTGCGGCAGGTGCGGTTTCCCTACGCCAAGCCTATGAATGCTGGAAAGCCGGCGCAGACCCCATCGAGTGGGCCAAGGAGCACAAGGAATTTGCCCGCGCCTTCGAATCTTTCCCACACGATGCAGACAAACTGTATCCCGGATGGAGAGAAAAGCTGGGCGTTCATAAGTAATCCGACAAACGATCATGTCCCTGCTGGACCCCTGCGAACTGCGGGGGTCCTTTCCCTCAGGTTGAATGATCCGCCATCACTCTGTACGCGGGGTGATGGCGAATCGGTCAACCCGGCGATACGGCGCCTACTGACACACCAATCGCTCAATCACTGAGGCCAGTCGATGGATATCACCCAATACAAAATAGCCGCGGAGCCTTTCTATACCCCGCAAGCCAATGAAATCTCGAGATATGAGGCAGCCTATGCGGCGCGCCTGCCGGTTATGCTCAAGGGACCGACCGGTTGCGGTAAATCCCGATTTGTCGAACACATGGCGTGGCGACTGGACAAACCCCTGCTGACCGTTTCCTGTAACGAGGATATCACCGCCTCGGATCTGGTCGGACGCTATCTGCTCGATGCAGGCGGCACACGTTGGGTGGATGGCCCGCTGACCACCGCCGCACGCTACGGCGCCATTTGTTATCTCGATGAAATCGTCGAAGCCCGTCAGGACACCATGGTCGTTATCCATGCGCTCACTGACCACCGGCGTGAACTGTCACTCGACAAAAAGGGAGAACTCATCAAGGCACACCCGGATTTTCAGCTGGTGATTTCCTATAACCCGGGTTACCAGTCACTGATGAAGGACCTCAAGCAATCCACCAAACAACGCTTTTGCGCCATGAACTTTGATTACGCAGCCCCCGAAATCGAGGCTCAGATTGTTGCCAAAGAAGGCAATGTTGCCCCCGATCTTGCGCAAAAACTGGTGCAGATCGGCGATGCCGCACGCAAACTCAAAGGCCATGGCCTGGAAGAAGGCATCTCCACACGCCTGATGGTCTATGCCGCAACATTGAGTGGACAGGGCATCGACGTGATCGAGGCCTGCGAGATGGCCCTCGTCGATCCGATTACCGACGATCCTGAAATTCGCGCGTCACTGTACAACAGCATCGAAATGATCATGGGGTAACCCGCTTCATCGCGCCGCTGCGGTGCCTGTTGCGCAGCCGCCCTTTTGCAAGAGCAGACTATGCCGGATAACGATCAGCTGGAACAGTACCTCAAGCAATACAGTTGTGGCTTTGAAAAAGCGCAGGAAGTCTTTCCTGATCAGCTGCAGCGTGCGCGCCAAGTACTCCCCCCCGAAGACCTGAAAGACTATATCGACGGCGCCGCTTTTCTGTGCAAAATTGGTGTGGGGGTCGAGCCCTCCCTGGTGTATCTGGAAGAAATGCCGGATATCGCGCGGCATATCGGCGGTGCGGCGCTCAAAATCATCTCGGACTACGCCTATCAACTGGTACGCAGCCCCAATAAAAAAGCCTTGATTCCGTTTCTGGAATCACTGCGCAGCGTGTGCCGCAGGGTCGACACACTCGAAGATCTACAGCACTATCTCGAGATCCTCGACGATTTCATCAAAGGCACAGAAACGGTCATTCATGGCCACCATTCTTTGTATGAGAGTCCTGGGCTGATTCCCCTGCTGGAACACATACCGGAATTGATTGGTAAGCTAACGCTCGCAGGTATCGCCAATTTCATCGCCTATGGGGTACGCCACTATCAGGCGTCACCCGAGCAACAGCGGGACTATTTTGCCCTGAAAACACCGGACGCGCGCAGCATTATGCAACGCGAGCGCCACGGGGTCCTGTTTAAAGATATCGAGCGCCAGATGGATATGCTACGCACCAGTCTATGGGATTGCGAGCTGCCATTTTCGACCTTTGCCACTGCTTTCGATCAGGCAAAAAAGCCCCTCCCCTATCTCGATGACCAATTGATTGCGGTACCGGATCTGCTCGATACCTATAACGGCATCAGCGCACACAACCACTACCGGGCCATGCTTGCGCATATGATGGGACACTACCATTGGTCCACACAGCTCATGGCAGATAATTTCGCGCCTCATATGCAGCTGTTTATCTCCACTTTCGAAGATGCGCGCATCGAGGTACTCGCCATGCGCCGCTATCCGGGCTTACGAGGATATTTCCTGCCCTTGCATCCGGTCCCGCCATTGGGTGACTGCGACGCGGAAAACATGGCCTGCCTGCGTTACCGCGCCACGCGCTTGTCTCGCGCGCTGATTGATCCCGACTTCGACCCTGAGGATGATGTCATTGCGGATTTTCGCCAGCAGTTTCAGCAAATCATCGCGAATAAAGGTGAGGCGTCCAGCACGCAGGATATGCAGCGCCTGGGCAGCGCATACTACGTGCAGACCCGTGTCGTGTCCGACAGCTATCCAAACGTTTATTTCGATCACACCGAAATCAGCTATCGCGATGACAATCGCTACATGTGGTTTCACCACGAAGAATCCGACGAGCCCGAAGATTACACAGAAAACGAATACCAGCCCGACGAAGCAAACCAAGACGAATCCGGCCTGCCCCCCCGCTTCTACGATGAGTGGGACTATCTGTCGGAGAGCTACCGTCCAGACTGGGTAGCGGTCTACGAGCGTCTGCAACCCAGTGCCAACCCGGCAAAAATCGATGCCCTGCTGGCTAAACATGCGGGCCTATCAAAACGTCTCAAACGCCTGGTGGAGATGCTCAAACCGCAGAACAAACGACGCATTCGCTTTCAGGAAGAAGGCGAAGAGCTGGACCTCGATATTGCGCTGCGCGCTTACATCGACTACAAAATCGGCGCAACCCCCGACCCACGTGTCAATACCAGCCATATTACAGAAAGCCGGAATATTTCAGTCATGCTCCTCGTGGATCTATCCAACTCCCTGAACGAGAAGGTCGCCGGCACCCAACAGACATTGCTGGAACTCAGCCAGGAAGCGCTCGCCATTATGGCTTGGACCGAAGAACAACTCGGCGATCGCTTTGCCATTGCCGGCTTCCATTCTGACACTCGCCACGAAGTGCTCTACCACCACATCAAAGGCTACAGTGAACACTGGAGTGACGAGGTAAAAGCGCGGATTGCGGCAATGGAAGCGGCTTACTCCACACGTATGGGAGCAGCCATGCGGCATGCAGCCCACTATCTGAGCGCGCAACCCGCGGAAAAGAAGCTTTTATTAGTACTGACCGATGGTGAACCCGCTGACATCGATGTGCACGACCCCCGCATGCTCATCGAAGACGCGGCCATGGCTGTACGTGAAATCGATCAACAGGGCATCTACAGTTACTGCATCAATGTCGACCCGCGTGCAGATGCCTATGTGGCTGACATTTTCGGTACCCATTACACCGTGATCGACCACCCCGAGCGTCTACCGGAACTATTGCCCCAGGTTTTTCTGGCGCTCACAAAATAGCTCCGCAATCCCGCCTGCCAGAGGCTGTCAGCCCAAAAATAACGCGTTACCAGCAGCTGCGCGACCGATCCAGAATATCCAGCATATCCATGGGATCACCGGGCTCAGGAAACGGCATCCCAGTCCATCCGCCGCCATCTCGCGCACGAATATAATATTTGGCCCATTCCAGTTCTCTGGGCATATCGCCATATACGTGCTTGAGCCAGTTCAGCTCTCTGACAAACGCAATATCACAGATTTTTTTGCCCACGCGTCGCTGCGCGTAACACAGATCATGATGCATACAGGCTGCATCGAAATCATCGATTGGTGGTGGGGTCACCCCTCGAGGCGGCGCGCCCGGCCCACACCAATTACCATACACGCGCAGGCAACCGGCCTGGGCACTCGCAAAAGAAAATCCCATGAGAAGAAGCAACAAAACGCAAAATAATCTGAAATTCAGCATGCTCGCATAACTGTTTGGCAAGAAAATCGTCCCCAACGCAACGGCCGCTGCGAGCCGTTAAAAATGAATGTATTTGTACCCCTCATATTGCAGCTCGATCATACGTGTATACGCATCGTGCACGACCTTGACTCCGGGTAACAGATCATCGGGAAACCACCCCTTACTCTTCATACTCGAATTACAAGCCTCGATACTCGCACCCAGCTCCAGGAGGGATTCCACGACATGGTGATTCGGATTGATATCAAAGGGGTTTCGCGTGTATTCCTGAAACGCCTCGTCCTTAAGTAACCAATACACCGTCGGGCCATGCAGTACCACACTGATCGTCAACTCACTCGGATCGACGCCTTGTTTACGATATGCCTCATACAACCCGCGCACATAAAACAATGCCTTACCGATCCCGGCACTCCATTCGTTAGTCTTCACATCGTAAACGACCTTAATGTCCTTCTTCCGCTCGATGGTAATAATCGGGCGCTCCTCAAACACCGAGTCCTTGAAAAAAGGATCGTCAAACGGATCCGCCGATGCAGCGGCAGGTGGCGCTGGCGCTGCATCCTCCGCCCAACTGACAGCCCCAAACAACACCCAAAACACGAACAAAAACAACGGTAAGATACGCACAGCCACCTCCTCAGCCAAAAACACCCAACCAGGTCAGGCGCCAAGACTCATCATTCTATAGCGATATCGCCCAGCCCGCCCCGCTAGACTTTAGGAGCAACCCCAAAACCACGCCCGGGAGGCAGACAGGGCAACCCTTCAGACGCTTTTGTGTGTGACGTATTTGCAGCCATGAACTGCCAGTGCAGTAGCCTGGATGCAGCGCAGCGGAATCCAGGATGAACGCAGCTCCGATTTTCCCGGATTACTCAAGCTCCATCCGGGCTACAAAACTATCACCTGCAAAATAACCCTGTGCGACCGGCAACCACTC
>JANTGD010000206.1 GCA_024763135.1 Thiotrichales bacterium
TCGTGGTCACCTTATTGGTGATGAGAGGTTTTTCTGATTTGCCTGGTGCACCAAGAGCTTGCGTGGACTTTTGTGATACAACTGAGGTTTTTAGGTTAAAGACTCAACAGTTATAGCGGCACACGTTCATGCTCAAATAGCGCTCGTAGGCATCACCTGTTCTTAGCCACTGATCAACCTGCTTCTCTGCCTCGGCATCCGCGAGGGTGCGGTCCAACTCACAAAATACCCCATAACGATGGCGTGGACTTTCGGCCGTCTCGGCAATCACCTCACCTCCCTCCACGAACAAACTGTGTTTTGGAGCATCACCGGCACGGGCGCAGAATGCCTGAGCCCCATACCGCTCGATCAATGCTTGTACCTGACGGTTGAATCCCGTTAACGTAAGAGGATGAGTACGATAGTAGCCCTCGAGCAGACTCGCTGCATCGGCAAGGGCAGCCTGACGCAGTTGCTCAACCGAGTGTTCGGTGTCGCCACGCGTGTTGAAAACCACATTGGGCGCATCCGACGGCCCCAGCCCAAGCTGTTCGTCATCAACGAGTAGCAGCGCCTGTCCCTTCGCGATGGCGCACCAATCCGTGTCGTCTAGCGCGTCCAATAGCTCGATGAATCGCGCTACGTTCATCGCTGAATTTGATCGATCAGTTTTGCATACCCCCAACCCCAGTTTCGCTGCGACGCATCACAAACAATCACAGTATGCTCCTTTGATTTGTTACAAACGTACTAAGACAATCCGCAACTACTCGGTCACGCATCGTTTGGTCTATTCCGGTGTTATCTGCATGCTCGCCCGTACACATACCACTTACGGGCTCCCGCTCTGCACACGCAACCAACTCATGTAGCGTCCCGCGCAAGGTCCGCGCAAAATCTAAGCACATTGAGCCGTTACCTTCGGAACAAGAAGAATAGGCACTGCCCACACCTTTCGCAAGAACCTGTGCAGCTGCACGGTCGCCCCGTCAGGATACCCCGGTTGCAGTCCCAATCAAGTCATTGGGTGATATGCCCCAGCACGGGCGAAATCACTCATTTCCCCCATGATTTCAGAATGTTACAAAACTGGAGCTTTGCGATAGAATGAGCTGCCCTAAACGGGAAAGACGGAGATCATGAGAGGCTCAACGCAATTCACTATTCTGATATCAGCGCTGTTGCTACTGTTGGCAGGCACTTTGATCGACGCACGGTTACGGCAGGCGCAGGCATCGACGCGCTTGGCGCATGAGCAAGCACTCACTCGCATGCTGGGTCTGTCCGACCTTGTGCTCGCAACCGAAGCGCGCTACACGCGCCATCTGAGCCAGGCTGATTTTCACGCGGCGTTTCAGGACCATCCAGCAGCGCTAGACCACTTCCCGAGCGGTTCTGTGTTTGCGCCACCAACGACACTCAGGCCGTGAGACGGTTCCTGCGTCGTCAGCGTGCTCTGGTTGATTACAGCATGGCCAGTTTGCTGCGCCGGAAAGGTAAGAACTTGAGTCTGCTATTGGTTTATACGCTGCTTGTTTTCCTGCTCGCGTCAGTACTGCTGTACACCCAGGCACTGCGTAAAGAGGCGACACTGGTACTGGCAAACTCGCCAGAAATCATTGTGCAACGTCTGGTGGCCGGACGTCATGCATTCATTCCAGCGCAGTATCTAAAGCAACTGGGTGATGTTCGTGGCGTCACATACACGCAGGGCCGGCTATGGGGCTATTATTATGATCCCGTGGTTAAAGCCAATTACACATTGATGGCAACAGGTAACAAAGGATTGGCAGTGCATGAGATTGCTATTGGCGCTGGCATTGCTCGCACCCGGCAGCTCACAGTAGGGGATTATTTAAGCTTGCGCAATGCACGGGGCGCACCTGAGACCTTGCGCGTCAAAGAAATTCTCTACCCAGACTCGGAACTATTGAGCGCAGATCTTATGCTGTTAAATCCTGAGAGCTGGCGACAATTTTTTGCTGTGCCACAGGCCGTCTATACCGATTTGACACTCGCAGTTCGTAACCCTGCGGAAATCAATAAGGTTGCGGAAAAAATTGTCCAGCGTTTACCCGATACGCGTCCTATTTTGAAATCGGAAATCTTGCGTAGCTATGATGCGGTATTCAGTTGGCGTGAGGGACTTGTCTCGCTCCTGCTCTCTGTTGCGCTTTTGGCATTCGTTATTTTTGCCTGGGATAAAGCCTCCGGCCTTTCTGCTGAGGAGCGACGCGAAATTGGTATTTTAAAAGCAATCGGTTGGGAAACCTCCGATGTGCTGCGTATGAAACTCTGGGAAGGTGCAATTGTTTCTCTCACTGCCTTTCTCAGTGGCTATCTGCTTGCATATGCACATATCTTTTTCACTTCTGCTGCTTTATTGACACCAATCTTAAAAGGATGGGCCGTACTCTACCCTGAATTTCATGTCATACCGTACATCGACTACCTGCAAGTAGCGACCTTATTCTTTTTCACCGTTGTCCCCTATGCAGTGGCGACTCTAATCCCCATCTGGAAAGCGGCGATCACCGATCCCGATGAGGTCATGCGCTGAGCATCTGACCGCGCTCCATAAACCCGATGAGTGACACCATGATTCATTCCAAAGCCATGCACAGCAGCATTCAGAGTAAAACCGTGCATTTATTGATCCCAGCCTCATTACCCAAGAGGGTTGCAACCACGATGGTCGCGACAACGGGCTTGTGAATACGCACTTACTACATTTGGAAAACGTGACCAAAACGTTCAATCAAGGTCGCCCGAATGAATATTCCGCACTGCGGGGGATCTCGCTCGATATCCCCGCTTACCAGGCAACTTGCATCATCGGTCCCAGCGGTTCTGGTAAAACCACTTTGCTTTCGACGATTGCATGCCTGGCCCGGCCAACAGCCGGGCGCATCTATCTGCGCGAAAAGCCCATTTCAAACTTACCAGAAAACTTTCTGGCAAAAATACGGCGCAGCACTTTTGGATTTATTTTTCAACGCTTTAATCTCATATCCGGCCTGACCGTGCTGGAGAATATTGTATTGCCCGCTTATCCTTTGGGTTTACCGCAGCATAAATTACTACAGCGCGCATTCGCGTTGCTTGACCAGTTTGATCTCAAAAATCGCGCAGAACATCGGGTTGAGTGGTTGTCAGGTGGTGAAGCACAGCGCACCGCCATTTGTCGTGCGTTGATTAATGATCCCGCGATCGTGATTGCCGACGAACCGAGCGCCAATCTGGACAGCGCATTAACCGCTGAGTTGTTGGAGATATTCACACAATTACGAGCTGCCGGCAAAACGCTGCTGATTACCAGCCACGACCCCATCATTCACGAGGCTGCTGCCATCGATATGCGTGTTGAAATGCGTGATGGGGAGGTGCGATCAATTGCTTAATCCGGTCATTATTGCCTTGCTCATCGTGGCCTCGCTCGATACGCTGATGCTACTGATAGCCGCTGGATTTGCGCTGCGCATCTTGCGTCACTGGGATATTCAATCTGGTAGCGAATTACAAATTCGTCTCGAACAACAAACCTACCTGATCGCCACGCTGGTCGGCTTTGCATTTATTACCGAGCTGCTTTCATTGCTGCTATTTGTTTACAATGCAGATGCGCTGTCCTCACAATTTGTAGGCGCCATGTGTGCCACCGGCGTCCTGAATGTCAACCCCTGGGGCTGGCCAACCCTGATTAGCAAAATCATTGTATTTTTTTTCGCCGCCTTATGGCTTGCATTGAATTTTATCGATCGACAAGCAGAGGACTACCCTCTGGTGCGGATAAAATACGGACTGCTCCTGCTGATTGCGCCACTGATGTTAAGCGTATGGTCTTTCCAGCTGAAATACTTCCTCGGGCTTAATCCTGCGGTGATCACATCCTGCTGTGGGTCACTCTTCTCTGCGGACGCGCGGGGGATTGCAGCCGAGGTCTCCAGCTTGACGCCTCGCACAGGCATGCTGCTTTTTTATGTTGGTGGCATAGCCGTTATGATTAGCGGACTTTGGTATCTTCGGAAGCAGCGCACCGCACTGATATTTGGCATGTGCAGTATCGGAGCGTTCATTACGGCAATAATCGGCATTGTCTCCTTTGTTGCACTTTATATTTATGCGCACCCCCATCACCACTGTCCCTTTTGCATCTTAAAATCAGGACACGACTTCAAAGGTTACTGGCTCTACTTACCGCTCTTTTCCGCCACGGCACTGGCGATTAGCAGCAGCGCTGTTGCCGTCACTCAACGCATTCCCAGCCTGCGAACTCAGGCCAAAAAAACAGCCCGGAAGTTTGGCTGGCTGGCGCTGCTTTTGTATGGAATCTTTTATCTACTCAGCAGCTGGATGGTGCTGACATCGAATCTAACATTAGAAAACTTATGGCTTTGATACTAGAACGCGTGATCCTATTCATCGGTATAGGGTGGCTGGTCTCGCTCGCTGGGTGCGGCTCCGACACTCCCCCCCTACTGGAAACCGGCAAACCAACACCCCGGTTTAGCCTGCATAGTCTGTCCAATCACACGATCTCTTTCCCAGATGATCTGAAAAATCAGGTAGTTGCCATCCGTTTTTGGGCCGACTGGTGTCCGTTTTGTAAATCGGAAATGGCAGCAATTGAGCCTGTTTATAAAGATTTGCACAGCCAGGGATTGGAAATCCTGGCGATCAATGTACGCCAAGATCAGACCACCGCGATGCGTTTTGTGCAACAACTTGGTGTCACTTACCCAGCGTTGCTCGATCCAGACGGTGAAATCGCTCGCGCCTATGGGGTCAGCGGCCTGCCTTCTACATTTTTTATTGATCGCCAGGGTCGTTTGGTCACACGCCTATTGGGTGAAGCCACGCCAGAGACCTTCAAGGAAATTGTCTTGCCTCTGTTGCAGACACCCACCGCACCGCAACACATATCTCAAAGCCAATGAGCATTGACTATACCTTTGCATTTTTAGCTGGCCTGAGTGGCTACCTGCATTGCCTGGGCATGTGCGGAGGATTAGCGGGAGGTTTTTTTGCTGGCTCTGGGTGGCAACGGCCTCTGCATCCGGTATTGATCTATCATACTATGCGTATTTTTTCTTACAGCATCTTGGGCATGGCTGGTATGCTGCTGGGACGGGTCGTGGCGCAAACCGGCATCATTGGTAAAGGACAGGCCGTGCTGCAAATATTCGCCGGCGTGGGCATTGTAATCATTGGTCTTTACTTGCTCCTCCGCACATTCCGCGCAACGGGAAAAACAACCGGACTATGCCAAACCGAAGTAGCAATCCCCCTGCTCAGCACGCGCAGAACCACCGGGTTATCTACTGCCGCAATAGCAGGCTTGATCAATGGGTTAATCCCCTGTGCGTTGGTTTTTTCCATTGCACTAAAAGCGTCACAAGCTGACTCCATACTCCAGGCTGCAGGACTCATGGTTATTTTTGGCATGGGCACGCTCCCGATGTTGCTTGTTATTTCCATGGGAGGCCTAGCACTCCATTGCATCAGTCGTGGGAAACTCTTGCGGTTGACCGGGATCCTGGTGATGCTCATGGGGTTCTGGACGATTTATGAAGGCTGGATTTTTTTCGATGTTATTCGCGGACTGGCAAATTGGTAGCTCTGCGGGTTGAGCGTTCAAGTCATTGGAGGCAGGCATGCCACAATCATAGCGACGATAGCTTCGCTAACGCCCCGTCAACAAAACAAGGATACAGGGTGCAAAAGTAATCGTAATCAAGCAATTAAGGTGGTTGACAATGAAAAAAGAAAATTTATTATCTCGCCGCAGAGCCATACGCTTTTTAGCGGCCGGCCTGGGTGCAATCACAGGTCTCGCCGGCGCTGCAGAGCAGCGCGCAAACATTGGTGCCATGCTGCCGGGGCAGGGCTGGATACCCGCGGATCAGAATGCCTGCCCGGGAGATGGCACGCCTTTACAATTCCTGCCCAAAACACCCCCTGACGCAGAACCACTGCACAAAGAACTGGAAAAGTATCCTCGCTGCCCTTATTGCGGTATGAGCCGTAGCAAGTTTCACGCGAGCCGTCACTTGGTTCAGTACGACGACAACCTGGTCGATGGCACCTGTTCGATCCATTGTCTTGCGATCAGTTTGTCTCTCAATCTCGACCGCGGTCCAAAAGCCATCTATGCTGCAGATTACGGCTCCAAACGAACTCCCAAGGCGCTGGTCAATATCGACCAATCCGTCTATCTGATTGGCAGCGGGTTAAAAGCAACCATGGCTGGCACCAGCAAAGTCGCCTTTTCAAACCCAGAATCCGCTCGCCAAATTCAAGCCCGGCAAGGGGGAGAGCTAGGGGATTTTGATCAGGCGTTGCTGGTTGCCTATCAGGACATGGCAAAAGATACAGCCGCAATACGCAAACGCCGGCTTGAGCGGCGCAAACATATGGGAGGTCGCTCCTAACAGGTTATTGAAATACTCTCAGGTGAGTGCGAGACAAGGCAAAATCTGGAGAAAAAGCGCAGTTTACACGCAGTAAATGAGCATTTTGAGCCACAATTAACGCTGGATCGT
>JANTGD010000207.1 GCA_024763135.1 Thiotrichales bacterium
TTTGGTGTGCTACTAGCGGATGGGATTCTAGGCAATGATCCTTGTCGTCGCACACGCTTTATCTGGAACGATTATGCCAGTGCCGGCGCGCCAGGTATCTGAGTGCCCAGAGACTCGCTGAATGCGGCTTTACTTAAAATTGTCTTAGTGACTATTCAACGAGTTGTCAAAAAGTGAATTCACCGCCCAGATTGTTCCTGAAATACATCACGTCAAGGTGAAAACGGGAGGTGACAAGTATCATTGAAAATTGGTTAACGAAGCTCTGATTAATAATGGCGCGAGCAGATTGAGGTGAAAAATCGTCCAGTGCAAGGCGCGGATTGCAAGTAATGGCTGGCTATTGCGAGTATCCGCAACGCAGAAGTGGGTGATTGTGCGCTGCAAGATGCCATGTTACGAATTGATCAGAGTTTCCTTAACGCAGAGCCAGTGCGTTTTAGGCGTTATCTGAGTGGGTACTTACGAATTACCTTCGTATGCAGAAACGAGGCTCCGTGCTGAGGCTTCCCAAGTCAGGTTCTTTAAAACATGTTGACGTAGTGCATCAGATTGCGATTGGTGCCACGCCGTTTCAATACCTTTCCGGATACTGTTAATATCGTCTGGATTAACATATTCCGCGTAATTTAAAAAATAGTCCGGTGGTCCGCCATTTTGAGTAATGACGACCCGAGCACCATGTGCCGCGGCCTCAAGTGCTACCAAGCCCGTACCTTCGTGTGTACTTGGCAAACAAAAAACTTTACATGCGGCATATAGACTTTCCAGCAGGATTCGATTTACAAACCCTAGAATAGTGACATTACCATACCGCGCTGCTAACGCGTGAATGCGATCGAGTGTTGGGCCTTTTTGCGCGCCACCGGCAATGACCAATGGGTATCCCAGTGTGCCCGCAGCCTCTATTAGCCGAATCACATTTTTGCGGCTTTCAGTGAATGCGCTGACGTGTAGCAGAAATTCATCGGGTAGCTTCCATTGCTGATGCGCTGGTTCGGGGTCGCTCACGATTGGCGGCGTTACCCCATTGAGGATAATTTTTGCTTTAGATTCACTGATGCCCAATCCGCGGGTCACGCGTCGTTTCTCATAATTAGAGCGGCAGACCACCAAATCACTGCCCTGTGCTTGATCGCGAAACACGCTGGGAGTCGTGTGAATTTTTGGTAAAAGATTGCCGGCTTTGACGGCGAGCCGGTAGCGCCAATTGGGCTCGTTACTGTCAATGATTGGTGCAAATACTAAAGTGTTGATCGTCTCATTTTTTAGGGTTTCGATGCCGAAAAGCCTAAAGCCACCTAAGAAAAATTGAACCACATCAAAGTTTTTATCACTATAGTCCTGCCAGGGATTCATGCGAATCACTTCATGCCCAAGTTGGGTCATTGCATCTGCTTGATACTCGGCCTGAGCACGAATGCCATTACCGGGAATTGTGAGGACAAAATCTCCAGGAAGAATAAATCCAATTTTCATGGTTTCGTTTCGTAGCAGAAAGTTGGGTTTGTGATCAAGTCAATTGCACATAGGAGCATAAGTGCTAGATCGTGGCGTTTTGTAAGTATCCAGCGAGTTCTCTAAAACTGAAATAATCGGTTCTGGCGTGCGATGCTACATTATCAATCGTGGATGATCGCATTGAACAGCAATTTACAATGTTTGGTAGGGCGGTTCAACGAACTGATCCAAGCTTTTCGTACTAGGTAAAGAGCAATGCGATACCTTGATACACTTAGCTTCAATTCAGGTGGCTGATACCTTGAGGTATGATTGCCAGTTCGTCCCCTCTCTTGCAGTCTGCAAGCTGAGCGTTCAAAGCCCGCTGCTAGTGCATCGTCTAGCTTAAAATGACGAACTGAGCGCTTTTTTGATGCTGCGCATCAAGGCGCAGTGCGTGGGCAATGGTAGCGTCCTTGGCAAGCACTACAACTGTGTCCGTCATTTTAAACGGAACGATGGACTAGCGGTAGAATGCTTTGGGGTTCGGTCTGCTTGCGATGCTGTGTCGGGCTCGTCGTCTGCGTAGGGTATTTTTTGGCCGAAAGAGTCGTTCGAGGCCCACGAGTAGTTTTCTCAGCGGGCTAATAATGAAAAGCGTTGCCAACAAGATGCCTGCGGCATCGGCAGCCGCATCGAGTGCACTGGGTTCGCCGCCGAACCGCGTGAGACCTTGCAGCATTTCGACGCTGATGCTAAGTACGCACATGGCCAGAATAATCAATAGCTTGGCTTGCATTATTCGTGTGACGAGAAGAAACCAGGCAGTAAGGCCGCCATAAGTGAAGAAATGGATGATCTTATCGATGTGTGGAATGCCAATGCCTCCAAGTTCGAGCGGGGTAAAGGCCGAGATCAATAAGACAACGGCAAGGTGCATACCAATGATCTGCCAGATAGCGCGATAGCGTAAAGAACGTCGTTTACGCGTGTAGCGTGTGCCGGAGAATAGCTTCTCTATGCGCAACAATCCTTGCAGCAGAGGCTGGGTCAAAAACACCGCAGCTATAATGGTTCCGATAGTATTCGCAAGCATGTCTCCCATACTTGCATCACGGTAGCCCGTCATACCCTGTAACCACTCTAGGAGTGCGCCTATGCCCAGCACAAACGCAGGTATTGCTACGTCATTGTAACGTCCGGGAAAGACCACACGGTACCACGCTGTGAGTAAAGCGTAGGCAGCCAGATGCTGGAGCTTGTCGATGTTCGGGATAGAGAAACCAACATTACGAATAGATATGGGTGCAAGTGAGCCGAGCGCAATTGCTGCCAACAGTATTACAGCCAACCCCTGCCAGAGATAGGGATAGGCGAGTTTATCGGTTGATTGTAGGCGAGACATGCAGCGGTGCGTATAAGGGGGTCAAGTATTTATCGGCTGTCTGGAAGGAAACTTGAGCGCCTTGCGGCTGGGCACGTAAGAGCAGTGAGTATTGATGTCTTGGACCAAGTGAATTTTTAGCAAATTCAGAGGCCCCGCGCTTTTATACATGGTATGTACGGTATCAATAAATAGTCAATTGAGAATAGATAAAGATGTTTCAGAACGGCGCTACTTTGAGGTGTGCGAAGTGTCTTTTGAAGTAGACCACTGTGCTGGATGCCTGTTAGCTTTCATAAACCCTCGATTTTTCTATGCTCGACTCAGTAACTGGGTGATATTCTTCAGTTTCCATATGCACTTGTGGTAGGGTGTTGTATATTTCTATTATTTTTTCTATTTTTAAATTCCAATCATATTTTTGTTTTATCACTTCGCGGCCTAAGCGCCCCATTTCTTTAGATGCGTCTCTATTGACTTGTGCGTGTTTCATCGCTTGAGCAAAATTGTTGTCAAATTCTACTTTGTTTTTACCGATGTCTACGAGAATTCCTGTATCTGAATCGATATATTCAGATGGTCCTCCCCAATTGGTAGCAATCACCGGCAAACCCATGGCCATTGCTTCCAAAACGACGGCGCCTCCGCATTCGTATAAGCTGGATAACACGAGGCAGTCACTTGTTTTTAGAAGATCTGCGCATTCATTTTGGGGGAGAAATCCATGGAAAACAACGCTCTTTTCGACATTTAGTTCACGAGCCAATGTCTGTAGTGCTTGTTTTTCTTCACCGTCACCCAGAATGTGTAATTCAGCCTGTCCATAGTCGAATTGTTTCATTGCTCTAATCAACGTATCAATAGATTTCCAATCGACGAGCCTACCTACGAACACAAATTTAAAATTTCCATTGTGCATTGTCGCAGCCCGGCTTGAATTAGAGAATTGATTAAGGTCAACGCCATTTTCAACGAGTTTAATCACCCGTCCTTTTATACACTTAGGAAGTGTTGCCTCGGTCCGGCGATTGGCGACTAAAACGATATCCGCATGTTTTTTACCTGGTAAAATGTGATTCACTACCTCGGAAAACAGTCTGCCAGCCTTCATAAAACCGCGCTCAAATATATTCTGGTGATTAGCAAAACCAGGAGGAAAAGACATTCCCCCGTTAAGTGGCCCTATAACCACAGGAGGGCCAATACCAAAAAGTAAGGAAGGCATTTTTGGGCTTACTGGTGTCGGTTGATGGATAATGTCTATCCTATTTTCTTTAGTTAATTTTTTTAGTATCTCTCGCTGAGATAGTTCCGTAATGATTTGCAATACAGCTCCAATAGAAAACTCGTAAATTCTCTTTGGCATGTAGCTAGAGAATTTATTAAGGAATTGGTGGAGCTTTGTGTCTCGTACAAAAGTAACTCGACTAATATCAGTTCCCAGAAGATCGGTCAACTCTTCACTGACTCTTTCATGTACGATAAGCGATACGTCCACATTCTTTTTTCTTAAGAATGTGAAGTAATGTAGGGGTAGTATTGCTTCCCCGCCAAAACGAGCTGATGCGTTTGGCGCTACAATTGCTATTTTTTTATCGAACGGATTTGATTTCATTATTATCACCAGACACCTTCTGAGACATAAAACGTATCATGAGTTTTCAAAAACTGTCGGTGAACGTGTTCTCACAACTATTGTGTAATGCTGGGCCGATGCGTGAAAACAGTGAGGCTGTTGCAGCTTGTCCAAATGTTCTGGGGAATACTATACAAAATATTCCTAAACTAAGTCGCACGGTTTTAATCTTGTATTGCGAATATATCAGCCTATATTGCGCGTTTGACCATTTCGCTTTCTGCTCCAGAATTGCCCCTGAGTGATCGGTGGTTTGGTGATGCTAGTCACAAATGTGATCGTCAGAATCAAAGATATTGCAACAACGTAGTTGTTGTTAACTGTTTTAGTGCTGGGTGTACACGTTAGTTTGTAATTTGCTGGCGGAAAGTACGACTCCGAGTGTATAGGGATTATCACTTTAACGGATGTCTGATAAAACATGAGTGCGATGTTATTTCACATGATGAGTATGGTCTGGGGCTGGTCATTGATGCCCAAGTGACAATTGGTTTATCGTTTTCTAGAGATCTACTAAAATACCCCATAGTAGAGGCCTCAGTCAGCGAGTCTGGGGGCACCCGGACATAAGGCGCGCTGGCACAGGCATCGTTTTTCTATGTCACGGAAGCGCTGATCAATTCGTAACAGGGCATCTTGCGGCGCAAAATCGTCTACTTACAATCTGCTCGCGCCAGAATGAATCAGAGCTTCCTTAACAAGGCTGTTGAAAAACCTCAGGTGAGTGCGAGACAAGGCAAAACCTGGAGAAAAAACGCAGTTTAGACGCAGTAAATGAGCATTTTGAGCCACAATTAATGCTGGATCGTGCCAGCTGAGAGTTTTTCAACAACCTGTTAAATCACGCGTAGTGACCTGACCAGTTCGTGATAGGCTAAAGTAACTGCGCTTTTGATCAGCAGCCGTTTTCTGTTCAGCCTGACATTTGAGAACAAGTATTCCGAGCAGAACGACTAGTACATCGTCCAGCTTAAAATGACGGACACAGTTGTCCTGTCTGCATGCCTGGGTTGGCGCACTTCGCAGGGAATGGTTGTTCCCTTCCCAAGGAGTGCAACACCGCCAGGCATGCAGACAGGACAACCCTTCGGGCGATTCTGTGATGCCGCGACTCGGTGTTGCAGTGCTTGCCAAGGACGCTGCCATTACCTGCGCACTGCGCCTTGATGCACAGCATCACAAAAGCGCTGAGTCCGTCATTTTAAGCTGGACGATGTACTAGGCCTGTCTAATAAAGATTGTGATTTTACGCAGCAAAACCCGGTCATAATTTACTCGTCCCCGAGTAGCTGGAAACAAATGTCTTTGTGATCCCTGTGTGGAGGTCGAAGGTGTGACGCTGGAGCGTACCAATATTTGCTCCGTAGACGTGAATGCTGATGGAGTCACGATCGCTATAGGCGTTGGCGACACGGTGGATGTCTCCAATCCGTGGAGAGACTGTGTCAATGTCGCCACGGGACAGCGTCTTTTTTCCCAAGTGCTCGAGCTGCCCGGTGGTTGGGTTGCGGTTGAAACGCTCGTTAATTTCGGCACCGCGTAGCACTCCGATCAACCCCCAGACGGTATGGTCGTGAACAGGCGTGGATTGTCCCGGACCCCATACAAAGCTCACGATGCAGTAGTTTAGCTTAGGGTCGTAGTGCAACAAATATTGCTGATAGCGATCCGGCTGAGTGCGAGTGTAAGGCTCAGCGAGCCAGTTGTCCTGGGCGAGCAAGGACGCCAGCAGCGGTTCACCTTCCTTAAGAATCAGGGATTCGTCTCCATCGCTACCTGCGATCAGGGTCGAGAACCCTTGAATAAAATCGTTCAGGGCTGGCCTGTGCATGGTTCAACCTCTCGAAGTCATGTGCTATCGATCAAAATTATATCATCGTAATGCCACACCCCTGGCATCGCTTCAGTCCACCAATCGGCAAAAAGAAGCCGATGCTTAGGTAAGACAGGCATCATGGCTTGAACTCAATCGGGGTTTGATGTTGTCGATCGACGTGCAGGGTGAAGATGTCGGGCCGGGCATAATGGCCAGCGACGTCAAAGCTGCGGCGCGCGAT
>JANTGD010000208.1 GCA_024763135.1 Thiotrichales bacterium
GCAATAGCGCGCAATTACAGCTTACCGCTGCAAACGGACACATCACCGTTACCCCGGTCGGTTCAGCATCGATCATTTCAGGTGTCAATAATGCCGCTGGTCTCACGCTCGGTGGCAGCATCGCCGACCTTAATGCCACGCTGAATTCGCTGCGTTATCAGGGAAACAGCAATTTCAACGGCGCGGATACACTCACGATCAGCATGACTGACAGCCAGGGCCTGACCACGGAAAGCACGCTTGCGATAACTGTCAGCCCCGTTCCAGATGCGCCGGAAATACAGATCGCCGAACAAACCACAGCCAGTGGTGAAACCGTTGCCATTATTACCATTGAAAAATCCGGGCTCGACGGCGATGAGCAGGCTATCACGCACTTTCGGATTGACAGCGTTGAGGAAGGAGCACTATTCCGCCCCTCGGGAGAAGCGCTTAAATCCGGTGATTTCGTAACCGCTGAAGAGGCCCGCTCCGGGCTGATTTTCAAAGGTGATACCCAGGTACTCGGCGACACCGGCCGGATCGTGATATCCCCGGCAATTATCGATGCAAATGGAAAACCAGTCGTCCCAGGTGGTGCAACACCATCCTCGGCTCAACCTCGTATTTATCGGCCCGTCGATACGAATCCAGCTGAGCTGACGGGCGAGTCATTACGATCGATGCCGAAGAACTCAGATCTCGATAATACTGCTGTGCATACAGCTGACGATAAAAAACAATCACCCACTGCACAGTCCCCTTTAACTACCCCTCAAATCATAGCGGGAGATCAGGATCAAAAAGGCAACACTGTTTCTGTTGTGATCAAATCCACACATGATCTGCAACGGGAAGCAACCAAAACGGAGCGCGAAACGGATTTTTCCCGCCACGGAAACACCGAGAACAGACGCACCGTGAGTGAAGCGGATTTTGCGAACCTGCTAAGAAACTGGCTGGGCGATATAGAACGGCATAGGGATCAGGTCTTCACCACAAGCTATGAACAGTTATTTACCTCCCTTGATCAGCTACGCGAACAAATCGATCACGAAGCGTATGTGGACACTCTGAAAATCGGCACCGCCGTAGTGACAACCGCGGGACTTTCCGCAGGGTATGTGCTGTGGATGATACGCGGCGGGATGCTGATCAGCTCTTTGGTAGCCTCCATGCCCGCTTGGACAATTGCCGATCCGCTGCCCGTACTGACCTCATATAAGCAGACCCGTAATGACCAGGGAGAATCCCTCGAAAACATCATTGCAAAAGGCGGCCATCCACAAAAACAATCCGCTGATAAGGAAATCAAGCCAGCAAAACAGGCAGGAGCCATACGGGCATGAACACAAAACTCAAAGTCACCCTGGGACTGACCACCATACTCACGTTTCTCATCATGCTGGGGGATTTTCTGCATCTCATCCCCGACCCATTACAGGAAAAACTTGAAGCGCGGGCCGCATTATCAGAAACACTCGCATTACACGCAACCGCATCGATTCTGCATCGCGATATTGCGCGGCTCGATAATGATTTTGCGACGATCGCGAAACGCCGGCCAGACTTAATTTCCATCGGACTTGTCAATAATGCCGAGCAACTGATCATTGACTATGGGAACCACATAGAACACTGGGAACCCATGGACAGTAAGTATTCGAACAATACGCAGATCCACGTTCCTCTATGGGAAGGAAGCCATCAATGGGGTGAGTTACAGCTACGCTTTACCCCGCTGACATCACAGGGAGTATTGGGCTTACTGGATCGGCCCGCAATCCGATTAACGCTATTTCTTGGTTTTCTGAGTCTCATTGTCAACTACCTGTATCTGAGCAAAATGCTGCGCATGCTCGACCCGGCCAAGGCTGCACCCCCTCATGTAAAATCAGCTTTTAATACCATGGCGGAAGGCCTGCTGGTTACTGACCCCAAAAAACAAATCGTCCTGGCGAACGATTCTTTTGCCAGACTGTTGCACAAACAACCCGATGAGCTATTGGGATTGAAAATCGACGATCTTTACTGGACCACTAAACAAGGGAAAAAACTGTCTTCTTCACAGCTACCCTGGTCCCGCGCAATCCTATCCGGTACCGGCCGACAAAACGAACTGCTACGACTCAAGCTGGGGAAAAACACTTCGGTACCGTTCAATGTCAATTGTTCCCTGGTAATGGCACATAACAATAAATTCAATGGTATTCTGATAAGTCTCGACGATGTCTCGGAATTAGAAAAAGCGGAACTAGAATTACAAAAATCCAAGGACGAAGCAGAAGCTGCCAACCATGCAAAAAGCGCTTTTCTTGCGAATATGAGCCACGAAATCCGCACGCCCATGAATGCAATTTTGGGCTTTACCGAAATTCTTAAACGCGGCTACGTGAGAAAAGAAGCAGACAGCCTGCGATACCTGAACATTATCAGCACCAGCAGCAAAAACCTATTGGACATTATCAACGACATTCTCGACCTCTCCAAGGTTGAATCTGGCCGGCTAGAAGTTGAACGCCTGGAGATGGCGCCACATCGATTGATTATGGACACGCTCCAGGTCCTGGAAATCCGCGCCCAGGAAAAAGGTCTCGAGCTGAAGTTCGAAGTAAAAAACCCCATTCCAGAAACCATTACCTGCGATCCTACACGGTTGCGGCAAATCATTATCAATATTGTTGGCAACGCGATTAAATTCACCGACCAAGGCGGCATTACTGTCCGCTGCGATCTCGTGGAAGCGCACGACACATCGCTATTCAAAATCGATGTCTGCGACACTGGCATTGGCATGACGCCCAAGCAGTTGGCGAAAATATTCAATCCATTTAGTCAAGCTGATGAGTCGGTTACGCGTCGTTTTGGCGGGACGGGCCTGGGGCTCACAATCAGCCGTAAATTCGCGCAGGCACTGGGCGGCGACATCCAGGTCAGCAGCGTTCAGGGGCAAGGCAGTACCTTTTCGATCAGCGTAGAAACAGGTCCGCTCGATGGTGTCAAACGACTGCAACCCGATCAGATCAGCTATACCCACAACGAGCAGTCGAGCGCCGAACATCTGGAATGGCACTTCCCGAAAGCGCGTGTTCTCGTGGTAGACGATGGAGCTGAAAACCGTGAATTAGTCAGATTTTTGCTGGAAGATGTGGGCCTGTCCGTAGCGGACGCGGCAAACGGGCAGGAAGGATTGGACAAAGCCCTGGCAGAAAATTTCGACCTGGTACTCATGGACGTGCAAATGCCCGTCATGGACGGATTTACCGCTGTTGCCAAAATGCGTGAGAACGGTCTCCAGCAGCCCGTCATTGCACTCACTGCCAATGCGATGAAAGGCTTTGAGAAAGAGTGTCTTGATGTCGGTTATTCCGGTTATCTCTCTAAACCCATCGACGTGGATCGGTTCTATACCTACGTTGGAGGGCTACTCGGCGCAACCCAACAGGCTCAATCCGCCACGCCTGAAAACACGCCAGACAACGCCCCGGACACGCGCGATAAACCACAACCCCGCAAAACGCCCTCGTCAAGCGTTGAAGCGCCGATTTATTCGACACTGCCGAGCGAGGTACCTAAATTTCGGGAACTGATTAAAAAATTCATCGAGCGTCTGAATGGACAACTCGATGCGATCGATACCGCTATAGAAAACGGTGAACTGGAGGTGGTCGCCACTTTGGGGCATTGGCTCAAAGGCTCGGGCGGCACGCTGGGTTTTGATGTATTCACTGAACCTGCAATCGAATTGCAGAACGCAGCAAAAAGTGGCAACCATCAAAAAGTCGTGCTGATGCAACAAACCATACGCAGCCTTGCAAGCCGTATCGCTGTCACACCAGAAAACAGACCCAGTATGCCAATGCCGAACAACGCTAGCATGTTGGTCACAAAATCATCGTCCCCAACCCAGGATATGGAAAAAATTGAGTCCCGGCTCGCAACTAATCCGAAACTACATAAAACAATTTGTAGTTTTGTCGATAAGCTAAACATAGAAATCACCCAAATGGAAACCGCCTGCCGGCAAAGCAAACTCGGCGAGCTGGCCAAAATGGCGCATTGGCTGAAGGGCTCGGCCGGTACAGTGGGCTTCGATGCTTTCACCGAGCCCGCCAAGGAACTCGAACAAGCCGCAAAATCGGGCCAACAGGACCAAGCGCAATCGCATTTGACGCGAATCAAAGCAATGACGCGTTTGCTGGTTGCGCCAGGAATGAATGATGCTCAGGGAACCTGCTAAGAGTCATGAAAATAAGCAATCCAAAATTAAATGAAGCCAAGATCATGATGATCGACGACGAGCCACTGAATATGGAAGTGGTACAGTCATTTCTGGAAGAAGATGGATATTCACAATTTGTGCTGGAGCATCGCTCGGAACAGGCAATGGAGACGCTAAGAACAGCACATCCCGACCTGCTGCTGCTCGATCTTGTCATGCCGGAAAAAGATGGTTTCGAAATCCTTTCAGAAATTCGCGAGGATGAAGAACTCAGTCATCTTCCCGTGATCATTTTAACTTCTGCGAGCGATACCGAGAGTAAACTCCGGGTTTTAGACCTTGGCGCTACCGACCTGCTGGGCAAGCCTGTTGACCCAAGCGAGCTGAAGCTGCGGGTACGAAACACCCTGGCAGCCAAAGCGTATATCGATCAACTGACCTACTATGATGCCATCACGGGCCTACCCAATCGGCAGATGTTTTCCCAGCAGTTGGACTGGGCCGCTAAAAAGGCGAGCAGATATCAGGAGAAGATCGCCTTACTGGTTATTGCTATCGATAAATTCGCTCGCATCAATAATGCCCTCGGCCATCAGATCGGTGATGAAACACTGCGCCACGTCAGCCAAATTATAACCGGTTGTATTCGAAAATCCGACATTCTGAGCAGTAATCATGACTCGGAAGTCATGGTGCAGAACCTTTATCAAACAGATAATGGTAGTTTTTCTCTGGTCCTTGAAAGAATTACCCAGGCCGATCATGCAGCCGCCGTCGCGCAACGCATCCTCGAAGCCACGTCCAAGCCCCTCAATATTCTGGATACCGAAATCTATATTTCTCTGAGCATTGGGATCGCCATGTTACCCTCGGATGCAAGCGATGCCCAAACGCTGCTCAGAGAAGCTCTCAGCGCTAAGGATCATGCGAAACAGCAGGGCGGTGGACGTATTCTATTTGCTTCAGAAACAGTCAATGATAACTATCGGCGAAAACTGAGTCTCGAGAATCGCCTGCACAAGGCTTTAGAGAAAAACCAACTGCTTCTCCACTACCAGCCAAAAGTCAATATCAATACCAACCAAATCGTTGGTACTGAAGCACTGATTCGCTGGGAGGATACAGAAAAAGGGATGATTCCACCGTTCGAATTCATCCCCCTGGCTGAGGAAACCGGCCTCATTGTGCCCATCGGTGAATGGGTGCTCAACGAAGCCTGTCGACAACTTGCCCAATGGCAATTGCTCGGGCAAAAGCATTTATCTGTCAACGTAAACGTCTCTGCCAAGCAGTTCATCGCGGATGATTTTCTCTCTGTGGTAGAAAAAGCCATTCTCAATACCGGTATTTCACCTAAACACCTCACCCTGGAATTGACTGAAAGCATGATCATGGACGATATCGACCGGAATATCAGCTTGATGTCCAGGCTTAGAGAAAAAGGCATCAAAATCTCTATCGATGATTTTGGTACCGGATACTCCTCATTGAGCTACCTGAGTAAACTGCCTGCCGACGAGCTTAAAATTGACCGATCTTTCGTCATGGACCTACCCCAACGCGCGGACAGCCGCGCACTGGTCACAGCGATCGTGTACCTCAGCCGAAAATTCAATCTCAAAACCGTCGCAGAAGGTGTCGAAACCAAAGAGGAACTCGCGTTCCTTAAAGAAAAACACTGCGATGTCTACCAAGGCTTCCTCTTCAGTCGCCCACTCCCCGCAAGAAAACTCTATGAAGCCTTTTTATCCAAAAAACACCGGGAAAACCTCTCATCGTAGCCCCATAAACACGCCACGAGCCGGGAACAACCCGTATGGGCAAGCTAAGGAAGCCCTGCATTGGCCGCGCGAATGGACGCATCGGCCAACCCCCCGGATGGGGCGAGAAGCACAGGATAAACCGGGATCTGGGGGCGGCATTTTTGGGTGACTTGGAGTAAGGAAGCTCTGATTCATTCTGGCGCGAGCAGATTGTGGTGAAAAATCGTCCAGTTCAAGGCGCGGATCGCAGGTATTAACCCGGCCGAACAATAGATCTTCTATAATGGCGTCATGAAAAAAACAGTGCAGTAGCCTGGATGCAGCGCAGCGAAATCCGGGATGAACTGAACGCAGCTCCGATTCTCCCGGATTACGCAAGCTCCATCCGGGCTACAAAACTATCACCTGCAAAATAACCCTGTGCGTCCGGCAAGCACTCAGGTCTGCCATCGCGCTCAAAAGAAAAACTGAAAAAGAAAGCAACCAGTACAGTAGCCTGGATGCAGCGCAGCGAAATCCGGGATGAACGCA
>JANTGD010000209.1 GCA_024763135.1 Thiotrichales bacterium
TGGAACAACCATGGCTTCGCAACAATGCCTTGTTCTGAACGCGTGGGTTTGCGCTGATATAGACAGTTTGGACTTGTCGGTGTACTAGTACATCGTCCAGTTTAAAATGACGAACTCAGCGCTTTGAACGAACGGTCTGCATTCAAGCGGTCTGTCACGAGGGTGTCTGGTCTCTTTTGAGGTTGCTGGTAGAGACACTGCGTATTAGACACGAAACCCGTAGAAGCGCTTTTTGAGTCGATTGGCATACAGGCGATATCCCAGGATCATACCCAAAATGATCCCAGCGCCGGCAGCTATGGCGGCGACACCGGCAGAATAGGTCAGTGATGCAGATTTAGTGCCGTTGTATGCAGGATTATCAGCGGCTACTCCCTGGTCTTGCTGTGCATGTAGTGCTTTGAGTTCCAGTTGCTGGATCTGTTTGCGCTGTTGCTCCACTTGATTGAAGAGGTTGACATTCTCCTCATTGAGTTTAACGAGCTTGTCTTCGTAGTCTTTACGCAGCGCGGCGCTCATGCCCGGTTCCTGGTGGGTTGTATCAGCCTGCTGTTGTAGTGTTTCGATGAGTTGCTTCTGCGTTTCCAGCTGTTTTTGTAGTTCGGGCAGTACCACCATGGCAGGTGGTTCTTTGACGATATAGAACTTTTTCACCCAGCCTTCTTCACCCGACTCCGTACGAACCTTGTAATAGCGGCCTTGCTGATCGAGCAGCGTGAGTTTTTCACCACTTCGCAGCTTGCGAATTTCGCCGCCTTTGCCGCCGGCTTCTGCATAGATGCCCAAGCGTAAGGTATCCGTGACATAAAGTGTTTCGGGTTCAGTAGATTCGCTTTTTTCCTGTTCTTCCGCCGCTGCAAGTGCTGGAGGAAAAAGTACAAGCACAAAGAAGATGATCAAAATGTGTTTCATGGGCTTCCTGGAATCAGGTTTCTTCCTTGAGCCAGAGTCTACCGCAGTGATCGAGTGATGTCTGGGCGGCCTTCACCCTAAAAACCTCAGTTGGATCACAAAAGTCCACGCAAGCTCTTGTAGTTTGGAATCGCGCGCGCTGGAAAATATTGCAGAGGGTGAAAAACGGACCTGCCGAGTGGTGGCAGTCGCCATTTGGGTCTCGATGAAAGAAAGGTGTTTGCCGGCATTGCGTGTGGGCCAAAAAAAAGCCTGCGTGGATCAACTCCAGCAGGCTGTGCAAAGATGATGGCAACGCGGCTAGTACATCGTCCAGTTTAAGCTGGACGATGTACTAGCCAGCCGGACCGCTGAGGCTCCGGCTGCGCTTAAAGCTCTTTGATTGCGCTTATCAAGGCGCTGGCCATTTCCTGGCCGTCGCCGTAGAGCATGCGGGTGTTGTCGGCATAGAAAAGTGGATTTTCAATACCAGAGAACCCGGCGCCTTTACCACGTTTGATCACAATGACATTTTTGGCCTGATCGACGTTCAGGATTGGCATACCATAGATGGGGCTGTCTGGATTGTTTCTGGCGTCCGGGTTGACCACGTCATTGGCTCCGATTACCAACGCGACGTCAGCGGTAGGGAATTCGCTATTGATTTCGTCGAGGTCGTAGATGATGTCGTAAGGTACCCCGGCTTCCGCCAGCAATACATTCATATGGCCTGGCATCCGTCCTGCTACCGGGTGGATCGCAAATTTGACGGTCACTCCTCGATCTTGTAGCAATTGGGTGAGTTCCCAGATTTTATGCTGCGCTTGAGCCACCGCCATGCCATAACCGGGCACGATAATGACTTTATCGGCAAAGGCCATCATGACCCCTGCATCACTGGCCTCGATCGGTTTGAGCGCGCCTTGAACTTCCCCCTGGCCCTCGCCACCGGACTCTCCAAAGTTGCTGAACAATACATTGGAAATGGGGCGGTTCATGGCTTTGGCCATCAATTGGGTGAGCAAGGTACCAGCAGATCCCACCACGATTCCAGCGATCATCATGGCCGGATTTTGCAGTACAAAGCCCTCAAAGCCAACGGCCAGTCCCGTCAACGCGTTATATAGTGAAATGACCACCGGCATATCCGCACCTCCGATCGGGAGCGTCATCAGCACGCCAATCACCAGGGCGAGTATAAAGAAGATGGTCAGGATGACTGGATTGGCCTGCCCGGAAATCACCATGATTAGTCCCAGAAGCACGGTTACCGAGAACAGCACCAAATTGACCTTTTGTTGGCCAGAATAGCGGAAGGCTTTGCGGATCAGTCCCTGGAGCTTGCCAAACGCGATGGCGGAACCGGAAAATGCTACCGTCCCGATCAATGCGCCCAATACCGCGAGTGCGAGTACGACGAATTCCATTTCTTCGCCTTTGACCAGTTCCACTGCGGCGATTGCTGCGGCGGCGCCGCCCCCCATGCCATTATAGAGGGCGATCATTTGTGGCATATCGGTCATTGCAACCCGTTTACCGGACCACCAAGCCAGGCCACCCCCAATACCGATGGCAAGTATCATCAGCAGATAGTTGGCGTGCACTTGTGGATGCACGAACGTGACCAATGTGGCGAGCACCATGCCAGCGCCTGCCCAGATAATGCCTCGCCGCGCAGTTACCGGTGACGACATTTGTTTGAGACCAAAAATAAACAGCACTGCCGCAGTAAAATAGGCGGCCTGTATGAACCAACTCATGACTTGTCTCCTTTACTCGATTTAAACATCTCGAGCATGCGTTCGGTCACGACATAGCCCCCTACAGCGTTGCCCGCAGCCAGCAAGACGGCAAAAAAGCCAATCACCATTTCCGTTGTAGTGTCGGCGTGTCCCAACGCAACCATGGCGCCAACGAGGACGATACCATGGACAAAGTTGGAGCCAGACATCAAAGGGGTATGCAATATGACGGGAACCTTGGAGATCACCTCATAACCGGTGAAGGCGGCCAGCATAAAAATATATAGGGCTACAAATCCTTCCATCACTAGGCTCCCGCTATCGCTTGTTTGACTTGTTCATGGATAATCTGCCCGTCTTTGGTCAGCAGTGCGCCGGCGACGATTTCATCGTCCCAGTCGGGCTTGAAATGAGCTTCCTCAATCATGGGGGAGAGGAAGTTCAACAGATTTTTGGCGTACATTTCACTGGCATGCAGGGGCACTTGGCTAGGCACGTTCAATGGTGCATGGATCGTGACACCGCCGTGGACGATGGTCTCCCCTGGTTGGGTCAGCTCACAGTTACCCCCACCTTCGGCGGCCAGGTCGATGAGGATCGCGCCTGATTTCATCTGTTCCACGGTCGAAACCGGAATGATCTTGGGTGATGGGCGTCCGGGGACAGCGGCCGTGGTGATCAGTACATCGGCTTTGGCAATATAGCCGGCCAGCTCTTGTTGCTGTTGCTGTTTCTCTTCTGCGCTGAGTTCCCGTGCATATCCACCTTCACCTTCGGCCTTAATTGATAGGTCGATGAACCGTGCCCCCAGGGATTCAACCTGTTCTTTGGTGGCCGAGCGTACGTCATAGCCTTCTACCATAGCGCCCAGGCGTTTTGCCGTGGCAATGGCTTGCAGGCCCGCGACGCCCGCGCCAATGACGACGACTTTGGAAGGCCGAATGGTGCCGGCAGCAGTGGTCAACATGGGAAAGAAACGGGGTGCCAGGTCTGCACCCATAATAGCGGCTTTGTATCCCGCAACTGCAGCTTGTGAAGACAATACATCCATCGCTTGCGCTCGGGAGATTCTAGGAATCAGTTCCATCGCGAAGCTGGTAACGCCCCGCTCGGCTAAGCGCGCAATCAAGTCAGGGTTTTTAAACGGTGTCAAAGTGCCTATGAGGGTGCTGCCTTCCTTGAGGGCATCGATTTCCTCAGCTGTTGGAACCTGGACTCGCAGCGTGATATCCGCATCGTGCAGAGAGTCGGCTGTGACAATGCTGACTTCGCCAAAATCACTGTCCTGGAACCCCGCGCTTTCACCGGCGCCTTGTTCGATTGCAACTTCCAGGCCCATGGCGACCAACTTTTTGGCCACGCCAGGCTCCATGGCAACTCTGCGTTCACCAGCAGCAGATTCCTTTGGTACCGCCACTTTAAGGGGCATAATGGTGTCTCCCGCGTATTGTTAGGTTATGGGTAGCAAGGTATACAGGGGCTCGCCCCTGTATAAAAGACGGGCTATGTTACTTGATTTACCCCGAGGTTTGAACTGGTTCACGCAGGGTGCTCGATCATAAAGGGATGGGACGCAACTGCCAATGACAGAGGTCTGGCCAAGCTCTATATTATTTTCGTGCTTGTTCGATGACAGAATGCCTTTCTACCTACCCATAGTGGGTGGAGCTGTCCCGAGCTTGATCAACAGACCCACCAGCAGAGCGATTATCCCTGAGCTTTGTGTGACAGAGCTGCCTTTGCATCTTGTTTGGCGCTAGAGTATCGATCCCAATTCGTATTAGGAAGCACTATGTCCAAATTCCGAAGTATTCAAGGCTTTCGTCATGATGCTGTGCCCAAAGCCGGTGTGCTGCTGCTCAATCTCGGTTCACCCGATGCGCCGGAACCCAAGGCGTTACGGCGCTACCTCAAGGAATTTCTCTCCGATCCACGCGTCGTCGAGTTTCCGCGCTGGGCATGGTGGTTGGTCCTCAACCTGATCATACTCAATGTCCGACCGCGCAAGAGCGCGGCCTTGTATCGAGAAGTCTGGACCGAACAGGGATCGCCGCTGCTAATGCACTCGCGGGCCCAAGAGGCGGGGCTGCGCCGTTTGTTGGAAACGCGGTTTCCAGGTCGGATCGTCGTGTCTTTGGGTATGCGCTATGGCAATCCGTCGGTTGCCAGTGCGTTGGAAACATTGCTTAACGCAGGGGTGCGACGTTTGTTGGTGTTACCGTTGTATCCACAGTACTCAGGTTCGACCAATGGATCGACCTTCGATGCGGTCAGCGCTGCCTTGCGAGAGTGGCGGTGGGTACCCGAATTACGGTTTATCTCGGATTATCATGATCACCCGCGGTATATCGAAGTCATGGCCCGGCATATTGAAAACTATTGGCAGGAACATGGACGCTCCCCCTATCTTTTATTTTCGTTCCACGGTATTCCCAAGCGGTATCTCTTAAATGGTGATCCTTACTACTGCCATTGCCACAAAACCGCTCGTTTGCTCGCGCAGCGACTGGATTTGCGGGTTGGGGAATGGCAATTGACATTCCAATCTCGGTTTGGGCGTGAAGAGTGGTTGCAGCCTTACACGGATAAAACCCTCGAATCGCTGCCCGCACAGTCGATTAAAGCGGTCGATGTTTTCTGCCCGGGCTTTTCTGCGGATTGTCTGGAAACATTAGAGGAGATTGCCCAGACGAATCGGGCACTATTTTTGGCATCCGGTGGGACGGAATTTCGTTATATCCCCGCGCTCAATGCAACGGAGGCGCATATCGAGATGATAGCCGAGCTGGTCATCGAGCACGGCTGTGGTTGGCCGGAATTTACAGCGGACTACGATAGCGCCACGGCCAGCCAGCAAGCGCGCGAAGCACAATCATTGGCAATCGCGGAAGGCGCCGAGGAGTAACTCGACATGCAGTTTGGCGTAGTGATCGTGGGTGACGAGATATTGTCAGGCAAGCGGCAAGATAAGCACCTGCCTTTTGTCATCGAAGTGTTGCACCAGCGCGGTCTGACCTTGTCCTGGGTGCGGATTGTCGGGGATGAGCCAAAATTATTAGTGCAGACGTTCCGTGAAACGCAAGCCTCTGGCGCGGCAGTTTTTTCTTTTGGTGGGATTGGCGGCACGCCGGATGACCTCACGCGCCAGTGCGCTGCGACTGCGTTCGGAGTGCCGCTTGTGCGCCATTCACAGGCCTATGAAATGATTGTGGAGCGTTTTGGAAACCAAGCGTTTCCTCATCGCATCAGAATGGCTGAGTTGCCCGAAGGCGCCAAGTTGATTCCTAATCCAATCAATCAGGTGCCCGGTTTCAGTATTGCCCAACATCATTTTGTTCCCGGCTTCCCAGACATGTCCCATCCGATGATCGAATGGGTACTGGACCAGTATTATGCACATCTTTTCAAGGTGCCGGAGATCGAAAAACGACTTCTGGTACATAGTCTGGAAAACGATTTGGTTGAGATAGAAGAACAAATTGTGGCCGAATTTCCAGACCTACGTCTATCCAGCCTCCCTAATACCCGCAATCGTGGTCAGGTAGATTTGGGATTGAAAGGCGCGGCGCCTCGCGTCGCGGCGGGTATTACCAGACTTAAAACCTTGCTGGAGATTAAAGGAATCGCATATCAGGACATCTAGGTTGAATGCTTGGCAGTGTCGTTCAGGAAGGAGCGCTGTACGTTGACACGTGAGCGTTACTCAATTACAGCGCTGTTTTGATACCATATCGACCGCACCCAGCAGGGTGCCCGGGACTGGCCGGAGGAGATCAGAACGGTAATTTCAGCTGGGGATCGACTCGGTGTAACAGCTTTTTAACCAATATTTGAATATGCGCCAAT
>JANTGD010000210.1 GCA_024763135.1 Thiotrichales bacterium
CTGGAGAAAAAGCGCAGTTTACACGCAGTAAATGAGCATTTTGAGCCACAATTAACGCTGGATCGTGCCAGCTGAGAGTTTTTCAACAACCTGTTAGGTTTCTCCTGGCGACTCTGGATTGTCCCTGTAGTTCGATCTCATCCAGTCCTTACCGCAGTGTTACCACTGCGGTTTTTTTTTGCGTGGGCACTGGGTAAGGCAGTTAGCAAAGACGTGACCATTTGCTGAGTCATTAGCTGCGATATTGTAAAAGTGATCGAAAGTCCGGGCGTGCGGATCAATTGGTGAAAAAGGCTGTGGATAGTATCGGGCAGGGTCTCGGTAATGCTTTGTCGCAGACCCGACAGCCACCGTGATTTGTATGTGATGAACCCCTCATGGGTTCGTTAACCTATTGATTTATTGAAACTCTTTTATTGGCACATGGATTGCAGAACAGAAGGTAAGGAGTAGTACATGAGCAGCTTTTTACCCGATATTGTGATCAATGATACGACCTTGCGTGACGGGGAACAGTCGGCGGGTGTGAGCTTTTCTACCGACGAAAAGGTCGCGATCGCCCAAACACTCGATCAGATTGGCGTACCGGAACTCGAGGTGGGTATTCCCGCAATGGGGGCGGAAGAATGCGATGCCATACGCGCCGTTTCACAAGCCGTCAAACGCGCAAAATTAATGGTTTGGTGCCGTATGCAAAGCCAGGATATTGCGCAGTGTCGTGGTTTAGGGGTGCAGGCGGTCGATTTATCTATCCCAGTATCCGATCAACAGATTTTCAATAAACTCCGACGTGACCGGCACTGGGTATTGGAGCAAATTAAGCGGCGCGTATCGGAGGCATTGGATCTGGGATTGGAGGTTGCCGTTGGGGGAGAAGATGCTTCACGCGCTGATGCGGATTTCCTCAAACGGGTTTTGGAGCAAGCCGAGCGTGCCGGTGCCAAGCGTTTTCGCTTTGCCGATACGGTGGGTATTCTAGAACCGTTTTCAACCTACGAGAAAATGCGTGCGCTGCGCAGTAGCAGCGATCTGGAACTTGAAATGCACGCGCATGACGATCTCGGTCTGGCGACAGCGAATACACTCGCCGCTGTGCGTGCCGGTGCAACGCACGTCAATACTACGGTGCATGGTTTGGGAGAGCGGGCAGGCAATGCAGCATTGGAAGAGGTGGTGATGGGACTACGACATTTCTTTAGCTCGGCGCCTGGTATCGACATGACACAGTATAACGTCGTCTCCGAACTGGTTGAGCGCGCCTCCGGACGCAAGGTGGCATGGCAAAAGAGTTTGGTGGGTGCAGGCGTGTTTGCGCATGAATCAGGTATCCACGTGGATGGGCTGATCAAAGACCGGCGTAACTATCAGGGTGTGGATCCGGCTGACCTCGGTAGACACCATGAAATTATTTTAGGCAAACACTCGGGCAGTCGCGCAGTCATGATGGTTTATTCACAGCTGGGTTTGCATGTGAATCGCAGACAAGCCGAGCGACTCTTGCAATGTGTGCGCGCGCATGTGCGGCAAACCAAAAATAGCCCCGCGGAACAGGATCTGCAACGGTTTTATCTGGAAATCAGTGGAGACGAGCAGGCATGGGTACGTCAGTGACGGCAGCGGAGAACAAGCGCGGTGAGACCGGGCGGGCAAACGCTTGCGGGCTGTTTCAACTGCTCAAAGAGGATGTGTGCTGTGTTTTTCAACGCGATCCTGCGGCGCGTACGCATTTTGAGGTCCTAACGACCTATCCTGGCATTCACGCCATTATTCTGTATCGCATCGCACATCGTCTTTGGCGACGGGATTGGCGCTATTTACCGCGCTTTCTGGCCTACTTCGCGCGCATTTGGACCAGCATTGATATCCATCCAGGTGCACGGATTGGACGGCGCTTTTTTATTGATCACGGCGCCGGCGTGGTGATTGGTGAAACTGCAGAAATTGGCAATGACGTGACACTCTACCACGGCGTTACGCTGGGAGGCGTTTCATGGAATAAAGGTAAGCGTCATCCAACGCTGGAAGACAACGTGGTGGTTGGCGCGGGCGCTAAAGTGTTGGGCCCAATTACACTTGGGAAAAACGCTCGCGTGGGTGCTAACTCGGTGGTGATTTCTCCGGTGCCGGAAGATAAGACGGTCGTAGGCATTCCCGGAAAGGTCGTGCGCTCGAAACATGTTGACGTGGATCACGTCGAAGGTATAGACCTCAATCATCATTTAATTCCCGACCCGGTGGCGGATGCGATCGCTTGTCTACTGGAACGTATCCGCTTATTGGAACAACATGTAGGTGTACATGGCTGCAAACCTGGCGGATTGGACGCAGAAGATGAGTGTAATCACTGTGATGCCAAAGAAGTTTGCGAGCCCGTACCCATTGAAATGAAACAAACGGGGTAAGCCAACGTGGATATGCTTGATTTTGATGGACAGGATCTGTACTTCGATGAACCGCTTGATCCAGAGGCCGTCCGATTGATTCAGATTGCAGCGGAGCGCTATGAAGACGCCGAGGCCGAATCGCCGTTGATGCGTGCATATTTTCTCGCGCCGGAACACCCAGTGGTGCTGGTTGCATTGTATCGTTACTTTTACTATCAGCATCGCTATGCCGATGCATTGATTATTGGGGAGAGGATTCTCGATATATTCGGCGAGCGTTTAAATTTACCAGGTAACTGGGAAGCGCTTGAAGCAATCCAGCTGGAAGCGGCTGGCAAGGAAGCATTGCCAGTGATTCGTTTTTATCTGTTAGCGCTTAAAGGCACGGGCTATCTGGAAATGCGACTTGGAAACTATGCTGAGGCGATTCGTCGACTGGAAAAGGTCGCCGAACTTGATACTAAAGATCGCTTGGGTGCCGAAGTACTACTTGAGGTAGCACGCGAATCTTTGCCGGACGTGGTGGCTGCCGTCCATGCAAGTGGTGGCTGACGACGTTTTTCAACAACCTGCTAGACAACGCGACAGGCGAAATGCAATGTATGCTGGATTGATTACGTCTTGGGCTAAACGATGGACTCGTGGCCTGATCAATCATTATCAAACGTTGTATCCGTACTTCCAGAGTCATTTTCCCCGCCGTCAAAGGGAAGAGGCAGGGTGAGCGTTACTATAAGAGGTTGTAACGACTCAGCGTGTTTAGAATTTGGTACCTATCAAGGCATTTTCGTACGGAGAATGTGAGCATAGAGTCAATAGGTGACCACTCGAGTACGAAAATAACGCCGAGATGGGGCAACAGATGAATACGCTGAGTCGATACAAGCGGTTTTAGTAAGCAACCTGTAAGCGCATATGCAAGCGATGACACCACACTTGATTAAAAGCGCTATGGGAAGAAAAGTGGCGAATTTTTTTACCCCCTAAAGATGAGGATAAAACATGAGCGAGAGTGAGTTCGATTTGGATATGGATGAGCTGAGCAGTGCTGAGGATTTTCTCGATTATTTCGAGATAGATTATGACCCCAAGGTTGTGCACGTCAATCGGCTGCATATTTTACAGCGTTATCATGACAATCTCGCTGCTTATGAAGATATGCCGGAAGACGAAGCGGGAAAGCGGGCAGTCTATGCGGATTTACTGCGCTCCGCTTATCAGGATTTTGTCGAGTCGGATGCTTTGACGGAAAAAGTGTTTAAAGTCTTCCATATGCACGATCCGGTTAATGTGCAGATTTCGATTGCTGATTTCAAAAAGCAGGTATTCGAAGGTGCGTCCAAAGTTTGAATATGGGGATGCGGTGCGTTTAATCCGCAATGTGCGTAATGACGGCACTTACCCCGGTGAACCGACGGGACGTTTGTTGGTCCGCCGGGGCAGTATCGGCTACGTTCGGGATGTTGGTACGTTTTTGCAGGACCAACTGATCTATTCCGTCGATTTTCTCGATGCGAATCGCCGTGTGGGTTGTCGCGAGCAGGAGTTACAATCTGCTGACGAGCCGTGGATACCCAATCGTTTTGAGTTTCGTGACAAGGTCACACCACGCATACCTTTGGGAATGCAGGGAGAGGTGATCGCTTCGCCCGGTGAAGAAGGCGAAATTGAAAAAATCATTCGGGATGAAGAGAAGGGTGTCTTTTATCACGCCCGGTTTCACGGACGCACACTGCTCGTCCCTGAAAAAGCTTTGGATTTCTTGTTTCCGGAAGAGGCTATGGAGGTGTCTGAATGAATGGGCAGCATAATCCCATAGAACGATCTGCCGAATTTAACTACCATTTACTCCGCAACGCGTTAGAAAATTTTTCTAAAAACATTGCGGAACTCGATGCTGCGGAATACCAGCAGGCGTTTGCCAAAGCTGAAAAAACGTTTACGCTGGAATCCTTAGTGATTGCTTCGCCCGAAGCGCAAGCCATCGTTATCCCCCAAACCGAAGTCGATAGTGCCGTTCAGGCCGTCAGTGCACGATATCCAGAGGAAGCTGATTTTATTGCTGATCTGTCCAATAATGGTTTGGATGTGGTCAGTCTAAGAAGTGCTCTGTATCGAGAACTACTCTTTAATGCTGTGATGCAGAGTGTTTCGACACAGCACCCGGCTGTGAGCGATCTCGATGTCCATTTGTTCTATGAAATGAACCACGAGCGTTTTGAGGAGCCAGAGCAACGCAGCGCCAGTCATATCCTGATTACCATCAATGCCGATTTTCCTGAGAATGCCCGGGCTGCCGCTACGGCGCGGATTAACGAAATCGCACAGAAGCTCGATGGTCGACCCAATCGTTTCAAAGATTTTGCCAAACGATATTCCGAATGTCCCACTGCGATGGACGGGGGTAAGCTGGGTACTGTGAAGCGTGGCCAGTTGTACGCGGAACTGGAAACAACATTGTTCAATTTAGAGGAAAAAGAAATTAGCCCGGTGGTCGAATCTGAATTGGGTTTCCATCTATTGCTCTGCGAGAAAATTAAACCCGCCAAACGTATTCCACTCTCTAAAGCAGCACCCAAGATTCGGGAAACACTGGAGCTTCGCGGTCGTAGAAATTGCCAAAAAGCATGGCTTGCGCAGCTGAAAGAACGTTACAGCAGTCAAAACGCGGGTACTGCCTCGACCCCTTCTATGCCAGCATTAACTTAAGGTAGTCTGAGTTATGTCAGAAAATAAAGCACACTGTTCATTCTGCGGTCAAGAGCAGGGTCCTGAGACACCACTGATTGCGGGTGAAGAGGGTCACATCTGTGAAGAATGCGTGCGTCTTGCGTTTCAGGTCGTCGCCAGCTGGGGGCGTAAACGCGCGGCTGCCAAACCCATTCAAAACCTGCTTAAGCCGATTGAGATTAAGGAGCAACTCGATCGTTATATTATTGGACAAGTGTTGGCCAAAGAGACGCTGGCAGTTGCCGTTTACAACCACTATAAACGTCTGAGCATGGAAAATGCGGCACCCAGCATGCAGATCAATGAAAAAGACGTTGAAATAGAAAAATCCAATATTCTATTGCTGGGGCCATCGGGCACGGGTAAAACCTTGCTTGCAAGTACACTGGCTCGCATTGTCGGTGTTCCCTTTGTGATTGCCGATGCAACGACCCTCACACAGGCCGGTTATGTGGGTGAGGATGTGGAGAGTATTCTGACTCGCTTGATGGACGCCGCGGATGGAAATCGTGATCTTGCCGAATGGGGTATCGTCTACATCGATGAAATCGACAAACTGGCCAGGGCTGGTGAATCGGCGACGGGGACGCGGGATGTATCGGGGGAAGGGGTGCAACAGGCGTTGTTGAAACTGGTGGAAGGCGCCAAGGTCAAATTAACCAACAAAGGAAAAAAAGATCAAGGCGAGGAAACGTATATCGATACCCGGCATATTTTATTTATTGCCGGAGGCGCCTTTGCCGGCCTGGAAAAGCTGCTGGAAAAACGCTTGGATACCAAGGGTGAACGAGGCATCGGTTTTCATATCGATATTTCTGATCCTCGGCAGGCCTACGACCAAATGCGGTTGTTCGAAGAGGTCAGGCCAGAGGATCTGCGGCATTTCGGATTGATTCCAGAATTTATCGGTCGTTTCCCGGTTATTTCCGCCTTGCATGATCTTGACGAGGCAGCCTTGGTAAAAATTCTCACTGAGCCAAAAAATGCGCTTGTTCGCCAGTATCAGAGAATGTTCGATTTCGAAGGCGCAACATTGGATTTTTCTGCCGAGGCGTTGAATGCAATTGCGCGTTTGGCCATAGAACGCGGTACCGGCGCGAGGGGATTGCGCGGGGTGATGGAGTCGCTGCTACGACGTACCATGTTCGAGTTGCCGTCTCAGTCCGACGTAGTGGGTTATCGTATTGATGAAGATGCCGTCAAGGAAAACAAGCCCGTTGCGGTGACGCAGACATCTGAAATTGCTGCGCAGGGCACCTAACAGGCTGTTGAACCTAAAAACCTCAGTTGGATCACAAAAGTCCACGCAAGCTCTTGGTGCACCTGGCAAATCAGAAAAACCTCTCATCACCAATAAGG
>JANTGD010000211.1 GCA_024763135.1 Thiotrichales bacterium
CATCACCAATAAGGTGACCACGAGTTTTTCCGATTCACCATGCACACCAATATCTTACGCGTCTTTTTTGCGCTCAACTGAGGTTTTTAGGTTCAATCGTATTCACGGTCTTTCCACTCGCGTAGCTCACGAAAAACCTTGCGATAGCCCGGCAGCGCGTGCCCCGCATGTTGCTCGGCTGCGGCAACGACCGCAGGCTGATCCAAACGCATGAAAGGATTGGTTTGCAGCTCTAAACCAATCGTAGAAGGCACAGTCGGTTTACCGTGTGCCACCCGTTCCAAAGCCACTTGCTCGCGTTGCAATAATGCAGCATTGTCGGGCTCCACCCACTTGGCGAAACCAATATTGTCCAGCGTATATTCATGTGCGCAGTAAACCTGCGTCTCCTCTGGCAGCGATCCCAAACGACGCAAAGAATCGGCAAGCTGCTCAAACGTTCCTGTAAAAACACGTCCACAACCATTGGCAAACAACGTATCTCCGCAGAACAATCTGACCTCGTCAAGAAAAGCAATGTGATGCGCCGTGTGGCCGGGCACTTCCCACACCTTGAACACTAGCTGTGGCCCCGCCAATTCAACGACGCTGCCCTCCCCCACCGCTTGGGTCAGATAGGGCAGACGACTTTGTTCCGCTGCGTAGACGTCCGCGTTTGGAAATTGCTGAAGTAATCTGGGAATCCCTCCGATGTGATCCTGATGACAATGTGTCACCAGAATCCCCTCAAGTTCTAAATCTGCGGAATGCAAATGCTGCAGCACCGGTGCGGCATCACCAGGATCGACCACGACCACGCGGGAGCACCCCGGGCGCTCGAGACACCAAATATAATTGTCTGCAAATGCGCGCAGTGGAACGATATTTAACAACGTCTGAGTCATGATGTTCTTCCTGTTGGGTCGAGAAGACAGTATAAGGGCTTGCGAGCCGCGACCAACGGGTTGCGCCTCCAATTTCACGCTGCAAGGATTTCTAAGACAATCCATTGCAAAGCCCCATACAGAACGTCCCAGCGATTACGGATCAAGGTGTGGCGCGTCGGCAACGGCCCGGTCCTTGCCAGGCGGCGCAACACCGAACCTTAACCGCTGGGGCGCTTCCTGCGGGGGGCTCTGGGCACCCATCCATGGTGCTGTACCGGCTTGACATAGCATGGCGATGCCTGCGTTGGCACGCCTTGTGTCCGGGCATTCAGAGACCCGGCGAATAAGGTTTTACTATGAATTGTCTGAGTATCGCTATTAACCCGGCAGCCAAGTCACTAACGCCCGCGAGTATGGAACAGTTGAGCAATTTACAACCCCCGTGCAGGCTGCAGTGGCATGGTCAAACAGGCTGGAAGAGACTGCGACGATTGAGTAACCTGATACTCGCCTGGGTATTCGCCAGCACGGCCTTTGCCGGCAACGCGCCACCAGCCCATCCAACCCTCGAACTCAGTGGCGCAACGGGTACGTTAGCGGACAATATCCGAGCTTATGTCAATCTTGAGCACTATCCTTGCGATATTGAAGCATGGCGACTCAAGCGCTTGGTCAAACAAGCGCGGCAACAGACGCAGGAAGCACTCCATGCATTGGGATATTATCAAGCTGACCAACAACTACAGGCGCAGCGTAACAATGGCTGTTGGTCCCTTTCTATCCAAGTCGATCCTGGTCCCCGAATCCAGATCCACACGATTGATGTCACGATTACAGGCGGACTTGAAAAGCTTCCGGGCAGCCAATCCTTGCTGCGCAACCTGCCCATCAAGCGCGGTACAGGGTTAAATCATGCGGACTACGAGGCCACCAAACAAGCCATTGAATCTCTGGCCAGTCTCTATGGATACTTCGACGGCCACTTTACTCGGCAACGATTACGCATCGACCCACAAGCCGGGGTAGCAGACGTCATCTTGCAGTATGCCTCGGGCCCGCGTTACCGCCTCGGTAAGATCAGCGTTAATGAAACCCGTCTCTCGCGCCAGTTTTTGCAGGAATACATCAAACTGAAAGAGGGCGACTTCTACAACAGCGAGGATCTCACCCTCCAGCAACAACTACTGGTGAACTCAGGGTATTTCTCCGCCGTAGAGGTACTCCCCGATCGCAATGCCATGCACGACCAGCGTATCCCCATCACGATCAATACCAGCCCCCGTAAGCGACATGCCTACAAACTGGGCCTCGGCGTTTCCACTGATACCGGACCACGAGCCAGTTTCAATTTCGAAAATCGCTGGCTGAATCGGCGTGGACATCATTACGATGTCGAGACAAGAACCTCTCGTATCACCCAGGAAATCACCTTCAATTACATGATCCCGTTAGGGGACGCAGGCACGCATCAGCTCGGACTCTCATTGGGTTACCGTGATGAAGACACAGACACCAGCAAAAGCACGAGCACCAAATATGGCGCGGAACTCACCCGTTTTTTAGGCAACCGCTGGAAACGCACGCTTACGCTGGACTCCTTGGTCGAAGCATTTTCAACCGCTGACGCCCGGGACCGAACGCAGATTGTTTCCATCGGCGCCGGACTCAGTAAAACCGTCTCGGATGACCCACTCTATCCGCGCAGCGGGTGGCGCCTGAGTGGCCGCATTACGGGTGCTCGCCAGGACTGGCTCTCGGATATCGACCTGTTGCAGGCTACCGGCGGCGCCAAGTTGATCCGCCCCTGGGGTCAGGCACGGCTGATTGCGCGAGGCGCAATGGGTTGGACCGAAGTCAGTGAATTTGCGCGCCTGCCGGCTTCCATGCGTTTTTACGCCGGAGGCGACAGCAGCGTACGCGGTTTCGGCTACAAGCGCCTGGGGCCTGTCGACGCCGAGGGTGCGGTCACCGGCGGCAAACACATGCTGTCCGGAAGTCTCGAACTCGAACACCCCATCCGCTCCCATTGGGGTATTGCAGTGTTCTTTGATGCAGGCAATGCATTCAATAATTTCGATACTTACGATATTGAAAAGGCAGCGGGGTTCGGCATTCGCTACCATTCGCCTGTAGGGCCGATCCGGGTGGACATTGCGCGTGATCTCGCCTACGAAAAAGCCTTCCGCATCCACTTGAGTATGGGGCCGGACCTGTAATGCGCTGGGCAAAACATCTACTCGCAGAACTCGGCATCTTACTGCTCTTCATTCCGCTGCTAATGCTCATTGCGTTGCTGTGGGCCATCGCAACAGAACAGGGATCCCGCTGGACTATCGCGCAACTCAATGCGCTCCCGGAAGTACCCGTAAAATTCATCAATTTTCAGGGTCGCCTGATCGATACCGCTCACTGTGATGCGCTGATCTTCACCCAGCCACAACTGAGCGTAGAAGCCAACGATGTGGATCTGCAATACAACCTGCTGGCGCTACTGCAGAAAAAGCTCACCATTCAATCGCTTACGGCCAAGCAGTTGAGTATCCGACGCGTACCAACCCAAACACCGCGAACAGCTGCCTCTGGCCTCGCCAGGCTGCATGCGCCGCACTGGCCGGTGCAGCTCGAGATTCGCGACGCATCCATTGAGCACATCGTGTATCTGGATACACCTAAGCAGTTGTATCTCAATGATGTCCAGTTCTCCGCCGGCATGCAGGCTGATACCGTCAGCGTCGAACAGATTTCCCTGCGTCAGGCAAACAATCGCTTCGAAGGTTACGGACAGTTGCAGCTGCGCCCTTACCTACCCTTCGAAATCAACGTAAAAGCGCATCTGGGCGATTGGCTGGAAATACCCAGCTTGTTTGCTACCGGAAATCTACAACACTATCGCTACCTGGGCAGCTATCGATTTCAACGCAGCGGTTTGCCCCCAGCCGAGGGTCAGGCACAGGGACAAGGCGATTTACAGCATGTCACCATAGAGCAACTCATCGCCAACACTTTGGATGGGCAACTCAGCGCATCGGGGGCATTTCACTGGGACAAAACGCCCCGCGGTCTACTCCAATTTGTCGCAGCCAATCTTGATGTACAGCGCTATCGAAATGAACTGCGCGGGCGTGTGAGTGGTCAGGGTTTATGGGTGCTCGAAGCGAAAAAGTCCTCCCTCAATCTAGAAACTGTGGGCCAGTTACAAGGCCTGCCACTTAGCTCTACAGTCGAGGCAATTTTCGAGAACGGTGTGTTGCAACTACAAGCGGCAAACCTGCGGAGCGGTGACAACCAGTTAACCCTCCAAGGGGAATTGGCAGGGCGAGACATACGCGCCCTGGACATACAAGCAAACCTCCCGCAGCTCCAGCAATTGGAGCCAGCCCTGACAGGAGCACTGACGGGTACGCTGCAGGTCGAAGGCAGCTTGCACAATCCCCAGGTCACGGCAGACCTTCAGGCTCAACAACTCGCGCTCACCAATGGTCCGCGCATCGACCAACTCACCTTGAACCTGCAACCACTGCCGAGCCAACAGCATCGATTATTGCTCAAAGCCGAACAAACTCACTGGCGAGATCGCAAAATCAATCACATAGAGTTAGCGCTGCAGGGTGATCTGCAAACCCAGACAGCACAGTTGCAAGTGCGTGACGCCCCCGGGGGCACTACAGCGCAGCTCGCAGCAGCGGGCTTCTATACCAAGAACAACAGGCAATGGCAGGGACAGATTAATACCTTCGACCTGACTGCGGCGCAACTCCCCCACTATCGGTTACGCGCACCGGCGGCAGTACGGTTCTCGCCCACGCAACAGTACCTTGCCCCCCTGTGTTTACAGCATGCCCAGGAAGCCTTGTGCCTGTCGGCGGAGTTGGCAGCGCAGCAACATCAGCTCGACGCAGAATTTAAACACATCCCAATGCAGCGCTTTTCACCCTGGCTCCCGGCGCTAGGCGATCTGCCCGACCGCATCGATCTCAGTCTGCGGGTGCAAGGCCAGCAAGACCGTCTGCCGTTTCAATTCACGGCACGCATCGATGCGGATAACTACCTGCAATCTACCGGACAATACAATCATCAGACCCAGCAGATAACCGCAGATCTGCAAGGCGGATTTGCGCATTTTGACTGGCTTGCATTGTTCACCGATGAAATCGAGCAGCCCCATGGGCGGCTATCCCTTCAGGCGCAACTGAGTGGCCCGCTGGACGCTCCCAAAGTACAAGGAAACGTGCAGCTCGATCATCTGCAGGCAAAACTGCCTGCCACCGGAACTGCCTTGGAGCAAGGCAAGCTCAATCTGCAACTGCACAACAGCCAACAGGGTGAACTCAGTGGCTCAATCCAATCAGGCCCGGGTACAGTGGCACTTCAAGGACAGCTCGACTGGCCAACCCTACAGGATTGGCAGCTCAAGATCACCGCAACGGGCAAGCGCTTTGAAGCCATCAACCAACCACTTGCGCAGGTACTGATTTCGCCCGATTTGAGCGTAACAGCAACGCGCAAGGGGCTGCGTGCAACGGGTACGGTACGCATTCCGGAGGCACGTATCGAACTGGCCCGAATTCCGGAATCGGCAGTGCCAGTTTCAAAAGATGAATACATTGTAGGCGCGCAACCCTCCAAAAAAACAGCGATGTACCCAACGTCTTCGGCTATTACGTTTATTTTGGGAGACAAAATCCGCCTTGTTGGCAATGGCTTGGATGCCCGTTTGACCGGAAAGTTGAAGATTACCCAATCGCGCCTCAAGCAGATCACTGCTGATGGAGTGCTCAATGTGGCCGAGGGCAGTTTTACAGCCTATGGACAAAACTTAAGTCTCGACTTCGGCCAGATCTACTTCAATGGTCCGCTCAAGGCAGCAAGACTTAACCTGCTCGCGACACGAAAAATTGACAATATCACCGCAGGGATTCGAATCGTAGGCACACTCGACGCCCCGGAGAGCCATGTGTTTGCCATTCCGATGATGCCGCCAACCGATGCGCTCGCCTATCTTTTGACAGGAAAACCCCTGGAAGCCACCGGCCAGAACGAGTCTAAAATGCTCATCAATGCTGCCGTGCGTTTGGGATTGAAAGGCAGCGCGGGTGTGATTAATGATATTCGCAGCTTCGCGAAGCTGGATACTCTGGAAATACAACCAGCGGAAGATTTGGCTGCCAGTGCATTGATCATTGGGAAGTATCTTTCACCCAATCTGTACTTGGAATATGCCACCCAATTGTTCGAAAATTCTGATGTGATTACCATCCATTACGACATCAGTAAAAAACTGCAACTCGAAGCTAAATCCAGTGACACCTCAAAATCCATCGATCTGATCTATCAGTTCGAAAAAAACTAATCCCGCTGGCAATAGTCAAATCGAGATTTGCTGCTAAACTCCAAAGTAGCTCTAATTAATTCTGGCGCGAGCAGATTGTGGTGAAAAATCGTCCAGTGCAAGGCGCGGATCGCAGGTAATAGCCCGCTATTGCGAAGATCCGCAACGCAGAAGTGGGCGATTTTGCACCGCAAGATGCCGGGTTACGAATTGATCAGAGCTTCCCTAAGACAACGTCATCCATTTCCGTTCCACGTTC
>JANTGD010000212.1 GCA_024763135.1 Thiotrichales bacterium
CAACAACCGCCGCGCTGCCGTGCGCCGAGCAGCGGAGCTGAGTCTCACCTGAGTCGTGGGCCGTAGGCGGCCGCAGTCACGCTGGTCTCAATCACCCTCTAAATCACATCATCTGGTGAGGCCAGCTCACCCCATCTCCCCCTAATCTCGTTATCAGTCGGATGGCACAGGCTACAGCCCAGTTCTCCGGCGCTGAACGGTTTTCAATCGGTGCGATGAACGCGCCGGCCGCTCACGACAAGACGAGGTAATCACAATGAAATCGATGACTACACAGGCCGCTGCGGTGGCGGCAACCCTGCTTCTTTCCCTGACCGCAGCACAGGCCGGTGACTGGAGCGGCAATGTCAGCGGGATGCTGGGCCAGAAATCGCTGGACGACAAGGATTGGCCGGATGCGGACAAGCAGTCTTCCATCGGCATGCTGCTCGACTTCAAGCGTACCGACTGGCCGGTGAGTATTGCCATCGACCTGATGGGCACGGGGGACGAGAACAAACATGGCGCGGACAAGGATGAGGCTTACACCGCCGAGATGAATATCGGCTTGCGCAAGATCTTCACAGTCGACGGCACGTCGTTGCGACCCTATGTGGGGGGCGGTTTTGCTTCCATCTATGCCGAGTCCAAAAGCACCTCAGGCGGCACGACCACGACGTATGACGACACCGCTTCTGGCGGCTGGGTGGGCGCGGGTGCCTATTACGACCTGACACCGAAGTTTCACCTTGGCCTCGATGCCCGTTATTCGAGCGCCGAGGTGCGGCTCAACGGCGAGGACCGGGAAGCCGGCGGCACCAACTTGGCAGTGAGCGCGGGTTACCACTGGTAGCCGGTGGCTCTGCGCTACGTAACGGAGGTGCGTCATGAACCATGAACAGATCGGCACGACCGAACCTGGCGGCAGTGGTTTCTACGAAATCCGCATTGAGGGGGTGCTGGACGAACGCTGGGATGACTATTTCTCCGACTTGTCCGTGTCTCCGGTCAGCAGTGGTCAAACGCTGCTGACCGGCAGGCTCCCCGATCAGGCTGCGCTGCACGGTGTGCTAAAAAAACTGCGCGATCTGGGTCTGGTGCTGATTTACGTCCGCCAGGTCGATGGAGCTCGCTGAGTATCACTGTTTGTTGTTGGAGGATTTGCCATGAACACGAATACACGAGTCAACGTCGTCATTCCCTCTCTCTTGCTGCTGCTCGGAATGCTGAATATCGCCTCCGGCGCCTTTCAGCTGAGCCTGCTCGCGGAGGGGCCGACGCCGGAAAACCTGAGCGGTGATTTTGCATCGCCGCATTATTTCATCGCCCCGATCCCCATCGTGATCCATCTGCTCACGGGGATTGTTTTCAACCTGCTGGCGCCGCTGCAATTCGTGCCGGCATTGCGGCGGCGGTTTCCGCAATGGCATCGCCGCAGTGGCCGATTGTTGGTAATGGCGGCACTGGCCGCATCGCTTTCGGCGCTGTGGATGAACCAGTTCTTCCCGCCCTTTGGCACCGGGCTGAAATACCTGGCGATCCTGGTGTTTGGCATCGGCACGCTAATGTCTCTCTTCTTTGGAGTCCGCGCCATTCGCCGGGGTGACGTTGCACGGCACCGCTTGTGGATGTCTCGAGTGATGGCCATCTGCCTTGCACCTGCGGTCTCCCGGGTCATTTTGCTGCCCCTGTTTGTCTCGCTGGGCGAGCTGAATGTCGTGTTTATCGAGGCCGTGGTCTGGTTCAGCAATGTCTTCAACTTGCTGGTGGTCGAGTGGATTCACTCGCGCCGAAAAGTGGTGGCGCCCGCGAACCGGGTGAGGGGGTGGGCGATGAAATGAGTCGAGTCATTTTTCCAAATCCAAAACTGTACGACCTTAGTCTGACCAAAACCCCGAAAGGAGCATTGCCATGAAACACCAAACCACAACCACCGAGCCAGTCGACCACTCTGGCAACCAAGCTGGCACCCATGTTGGTACCAAGCAAAACAATAGCCACTACTCCGTTGCCGCCTTGCTCACCATCAGCGCCTTGTTGCTGATGAGTCTGGTGCCGGGCGGCCCCATCGAGAACCGCGATTTTTCGCATATCTCGCCGCTGGTGCTGACTGTGTTCAATATTTTTCTTACCGTGCTGGGGATGGGGTCGCTGTTGCTGGTCCCGCTGGCGCTGAAGAAACTTCGTGTCTCCGGATTGCTGGCAGTGGCGGCGGGCATCAGTTACCTGCTGGTTTACCTGCTCGATCTGTTCGCCATTTTTCCCCGCACACCCAGCCCGATGCCCACCGCTTTGTTGAGCATTGAAATCATTGGCAGCGTGGTGGCCATTCCGCTGATCCTGGCCGGTCACTGCCTGTGGCGGAACGCACCTCGGGATGCCGCGTCGGCGCCACGTCTTTCATCCCGCCAATTAATCGTCATCAGCGCCTTGGCCGTTGCCATCGTTATATTCGCCACCTTGTCCGCCATGCATTCCGCCGGCTGACGCACACGATTATTGAGGAGACTAGTCATGAAACAGCTCATTTTCGCCATCGCTGCAGCGTTGTCACTGGCAGCCTGCAACAGCAGCGATGATACAAATACATCGGGCACCACAGCACCCCATGCCTTCGAAGGTGTCTGGGTCGCCCCGGCTTACGGACGGACGCTGGCCATCGAGGGAGATCGTCTGCGGATTTTTGATCACACCCGCGATTATTGTCTGGAATCCGAGTCGGACTTGGGCCTTTCCGTTAAGGACTATGCCATCATCTTCAAGGGGAGCGATGACGGTCAGCAGCTCACCGATCCGGGTTTCAACGGGACGCTGACGTTCCACGCGCCGGCCACCGTCTATGCAAAACAGGATCAGCTTCCGCAGAGTTGCCGCGGCAATCTGGTTCAGAGGAAAGGAAGGGCAGGCTATCAGCCCAACCCCGAGCGGGATTTCGAGCTGCTGTGGCAGACCTTCGATGAGCTGTACCTATCGTTCGAGCGCAAGAACGTCGACTGGAATGCGCAATATGCGGCCAATGCTAGTACCCCAACAATCATGCTCTGATACATACAGAGTAAACCAAAGCGTTCAAGACAAGGCGTGGGTTGCAGGCAATGGTCACTCCCTTGCCAAAACCCATAACGCAGTATTGGACGCTTTGGTTTGCTCCCGCAGGGCGAGCCAGAAATCGGTCATCCACGTTGTTGCGCTTCTTGCGAAGGGAACAACCATTCACTGCGAAGCGCGCCTAGTGGCTAACCGATTTCTGACTCGCTGTATACATCAGAGCATCGTTGTTGGGGTACTTGCCGCGCAGCACTGGCGACAACGGACGCCGCGCTGCTGGATGTTTTATACGACACCGTGGCGCCGCTCGCCGATGCTCATGTGCACATTACCGCGCCATGACCGGTTTTGCGGACGATGCCGAGGACAACATCGCCGAGCTAACCGCGCTGGAAGATGGTTTGGCGCAGGCACTGGGCGAGATGCGTTCGGTAAGCGGCTTGATCGTCGATGTGCGTAACAACAACGGTGGCAAAGACTTCCTCAGCATGGCCATAGTGCGTCACTTCATCGACGGCCCTCGCCATGTCTTCAGCAAACAGGCCCGCCTGGGCAGTGGCAGAACGCCCCTTGTCGATGTGACGCTGCAACCATCGGATGGTGTTAGTTTCCTGGGCCCGGTGGCGGTATTGACGAGCAACAGCACCGTCAGCGCAGCGGAAACCTTCAGTTTGATGATGCGCTCCCTGCCCAATGTCACGCTGATCGGCGAAGCCACCCAGGGTGCACTGTCTGATGCGCTGGAGAAGAAGTTGCCCAATGGTTTTGAATTCACCTTATCCAATGAGTTCTATCTGAGCAACGCCGGTGAGTGGTTCGAGGGCAGCGGTATCCCAGTGGATATCGATGTGCCTTTTTTCTCTCAGGCTGACCGTGATGAAGGTATGGATTCCGGTATCGAAACCGCCTTTGCCTGGCTGAAGAACCAGTAGTTCGTGTTCAGGCTGGAAACCGGTAAAAAACTGCGAATCATGGTTTAGCCCACTCAAACGCTCCCGGACCACTGATTATTGTCGATGACATCCGGCTCCAGCAATCCGCGCCGCCTAAACAGGCGCAGCACACGCAGGCGGATCGCTTCGCGCGGCATCTCGACATCACCACGGTTCAACCGAGTTGGATGGAAACGCAAGGACTCGTCGGTTCGGGCGATGACGCCGTCGATCACGATCAGATGCGGATGCGCATTGAGTGATGCCCCAAGGTGGTGGATGAAGGTGACGCCGCCACCACGCGAACCGGCGGGTGCGTCGGGGCTATGACGGATCAGAGCGCGTTCGGTCTCGCTCTGGACACTGCGGATCACGCAGCCTTACAGCCCGGCATCGTACTGATTTTGTTTGCAGGAGCCTGACTATTATTACCCCACGACCGGGTACCGAATTCGTACCCGAATTTGAGAAAGGTACGATTAATCTTCTGGTGTCCCTGGCACCCTCGCTCAGCCTGAAAAATGCGCCGACTGTTGCAAGAAAGTTAGAGCAGACGTTGATGCAATTTCCGGACGTGGCTTATGCCTCGAACCGTGCCGGTAGAGCGGAGGTTGGCGGGCTGGCCTCAAGTACGCTATTGATCTTGTTTGTCCTGCTCATCTTGTATCCGCTATTCTCAAGCGCAAAACAGCATAGAAAGCACGCAGACTAAAACCAGACACTGAGGAGTTTGAATATGAGCGATTGTGGCTGTGAAATTGAAATCAGAGACCGCTCACAGGCAAAGGTTCTGGTTGTGCTGCTCATCATTAATGTTGTGATGTTTTGCTTCGAACTGTCACTCGGTATTTACGCTGAATCGACCGGGCTGATTGCAGACTCCATGGACATGCTGGCGGATGCCATAGTCTATGGGATCGGGCTTTATGCCATTGGCAAGGCAGCAGAACGCAAGGCTCACGCAGCACTACTCAGCGGCTGGTTTCAGGGCGCTTTGGGTCTGTTGATACTGGCGGATATTGCGCGGCGTATGATTATGGGGAGCGAGCCGGTTTCAGTATTAATGATGGCAGTGGGCATGGTTGCGCTGATTGCCAATATAATTTGCCTGCGTTTAATTGAGCGACATAAAGATGGAGAAGTCCACATGCGCGCGAGCTGGATTTTCTCTAAAAATGACGTTATCGCAAATTCCGGTGTCATCCTGGGAGGCGTGCTGGTCTGGTTGCTGAACAATCGTTGGCCAGATCTGATTATTGGAATGCTGATCGCGCTAATCATACTCAATGGCGCCCGGCAGATTATTAAGGATGCCCGGGGCGAACTTGATAGAAGCAATCGCACTTGTTGCCGCAACTCAGATGATGGTAAAGAGGTTGAAGACTGTGCTTGATCACGGTCACGCTAGCAGTGGACGCATTGGTATCGCTTTTACGCTGGCGAACTCCCAGAGGTTTCTCAGGGGCGCGTGAAATGAGTCCTGCCCGGGTTGGTGTCGATCGCAGCATCTCCCATCATCCCGTCTGCGCTGAAGCACTGGTCACGCTGCAGCAACCTGGAAAATCCGAAGTTCATCAGGTTGACGACGCGAGTAATGAATGGAAAACAGCGTGTTAAACTCATCCCATGTCCATTGAGACGCAACTCGAACAACACCAGCGCCGTTTGAAAACCTGCCGACGGTGTAAAGATATGACGGGGCCACCGGTAACTGGCAATCCTGTTGCCTCACAAATTCTGTTGGTAGGGCAGGCGCCAGGCAGCCACGAACTCATTGAACAACGCCCCTTTGCTTGGACGGCGGGTAAAACGCTGTTTGCCTGGTTTTCCCGCATTGGGGTGTCGGAAACGCAGTTTCGCACGCGAGTCTATATGGCAGCGGTGTGCCGCTGCTTTCCGGGCAAAAATCCCCGGGGTGGTGATCGAAAACCGAACCGGGAAGAGGTCGATCACTGCGCTGGCTGGCTCAAAGCTGAAATCGAATTACTCACCCCCAGTCTCGTCCTGCCGGTGGGTAAACTCGCCATCGAGCAGTTTCTGCCGAAAGGTTTGCTCAAGGACGTCATTGGTCGTTGCCACAGCGCCCACTACGCAGGTCAGACTTTTGACGTGCTCCCCTTGCCCCACCCTTCCGGCGCTTCAACCTGGCATGTTACTCATCCGGGTAAAACATTGTTGGAACAGGCGCTACACCTGCTTGCGCAGCATCCGGCATGGCGCAACACATTTTCTGACTCCTGATGCGACCGGCCTGCCCTATCCTTTCATGGTATTGGGCATGTCACAGCACTCAACTCAGCAACCCATCATGATGACAATGTGTGACTTTTCACTTTACCGATACGTTACGACAGATACACACCGAATTTTTCAGCTTACTGAGACAATCTATGGTTAAACCTAGATTCCGCAGTTGGATCACGAAAGTCCACGCAAGCCCTTGGCGCACCTGGCAAACCAGAAAAACCTCTCATCACCAATAAGGTGAC
>JANTGD010000213.1 GCA_024763135.1 Thiotrichales bacterium
GGAAAAACTCGTGGTCACCTTATTGGTGATGAGAGGTTTTTCTGATTTGCCAGGTGCACCAAGAGCTTGCGTGGACTTTTGTGATACAACTGAGGTTGTTAGGATCAAGATTCAAGTCAACAGATTGACTTCTACCATGTCTTTTTGATGCCAAAATACAGGAAAACCGGTAATTGCTTGACGTCTTTGCGTTGGCTGTAGTCGGCATTGTAGTCATAACCGGAAAGGTTTTTGTGGTTGCTCGCATTGAGCAGCTCCGCGTAGTAACTCATGCCATTTTTGTGCCGCTGATAATCGAGCCTGAGATCGAGACGGAAGTAAGCCGGCAGACGCTCGCTATTGATCCCGCCATAGATTGCTCGATAACTGCCAGGATTTTGTTGATCGGGCTCTCCGCCAAGAATGGGCGTATAGGGCGCGCCTGTGTGGTATTTGAGTTTCCCGCTCAACGCATAACGCGAGCCTAGCTTTCGCTTTGCCACGAGCGTCGCAATCAAGGGCTGGTCGAACTCGAAATCAAATCTTCGGCCTGTCCGTTTGTCTTCGCGCTGTGCTTTGGAGTAAGACAGCGATAGCCAGCCCGACGTACGCTGCGTCAGTGCTTTTTTGAGCAGAACTTCGAGCCCTTGGGCACGCCCCTTTCCAAAATTCGCATAGCGTGTTTCGGGATCGCTTGTGACCAGATTCTGCAGGTCTTTGTAATAGGCTTCAGCTTTCCAGTACCAGCCATGTTCCCGTTGCTGCTCCACACCGATGACCCAGTGTTCCGCCTGTAAATAGTCAAGATGTGGATTACCAAAGCGTTCTTCCACTTGGGCAAAATCGGGAAACTCATAATAGCGTCCCCAGGCCGCAGAATAAATCAGATCGTGTTCCGCCAAATATTCCAAGCGCAAGCGAGGTTCGAAATGCCGTTTTTCAAGATAGTCTTCCGCATTGGCGGCAATTCCGAAGGTGCCGAGGACATGTTCACCGATCTCCAGGCGGTCTTGCAGAAACAACTTGATGCTATTGACGGAGAGCTGATTTACCGAGGCCAACTGTTCGGCGTCTGCAAGCCGGCAGTCCACCTCGAATTCAGTACAGCCGGGATCTCGTAAGCGCACGTCGTAATCGGCCTGAAGGTGTTCCAACTGACTGCCCAAGGTGAATTGATGTCCCATTAAATTAGCGGTTTCATACGCGCCTTTCACCGTAGTATTGTTCACCCGCAGCAATAATGATCCCGCACTTCCGACCGTGTTGCGCGTCTCTGAGATGCGGTGCGACAAACCGATTTGGTAGCGGCCATCGTAGGTGTTTTTCCCGGTTAGGCTCGCCCCGACTCGATGATAGTTTTGACCGGCCTCAAAGGTACCGGCGAGTGCCGGATCCTGGAAGACTTCGTCGGCACCTGCTTTGAGGACCAACTCAAACCGGTCCGACGCACCATCGAGAAACAAGCGCAGTTTTTTATCCTTCGCCAAATCAATGACATACTTGCCACGATAATCCCAGAATTTTGGTAATTGTACGAGATCGACCTGATCATCATCTTTATCGATTACATCCTTGAGTATGAGGTCATAGTAACTGCTCCGTGCTGCAAAGAGTCCGCGCTGCTTCGCGCCCTTGGGGCCCTCTACCAAGAACCCCGCATCGATTAGACTGATGTCAACACTTGCGTGCCGTTGACTGTCGGGATCACGGGTCAGCACATCGATCACGCCCCCTGTGTTACCCTGATAGGTGGCTCCAAAACCGGCGGGATAAAAATCGAAACGCTTGACCAGTTGCGGATCGATCACGCTGTCTCCAGTAAAGTGGAACAGGTATCCGCTGGGCATAAAATCGACAATGTACTGATTATTTTCCGGCCGCGAGCCACGAATTGCCACCTCGCCACTCCCCTCCTCATTCTGTGCTACCCCGGGTAACGCCGTAATGGCTCGTAATACATCTCCACCTACACCCGGCACTTCTGCCAGCTCACGCCCCGAAAAGCTCAGCCCCAAGGGAATATCTCCAGGAGACTCCACCGCCTCCCGATCGCTTTGCACCTGAATGCTTGGCAGCTCTTCCGCGCTGAGCGGCGCGTGCCACAAGCCGTATCCGATAGTCCATAAAATGACAACCCATAAATGACTTTTTGTGTCCATTGTTGTTTTCCGCGTTGCTAATTAAGGAAGCTCTGATCAATTCGTAACACGGCATCTTGCGGCGAAAACGCCCACTTCTGCGTTACGGATCTGCGCAATAGCCAGCTATTACCTGCGATTCGCGCCTTGAACGGGACGATTTTTCACCACAATCTGCTCGCGCCAGAATGAATCAGAGCTTCCTCAAGCGTGGCTTTGTATGGGGCACGACACTACAGCTGCTCGGTGACGTAGATTCGCAGTCTTGTACCCCCCGGTATCCCCGACTATTTTTGATCATCCGATGCAAAACCGGCCTGTTTGCGCAAGCGCTCCTTGCATGAAGACTCCTGCGGTCCTCACGGGTCCATTGAGCCTTTGTAACGACTCAGCGTATTTGGATTTTGGTACCTATCAAGGCATTTTCGCACGGAGAATGTGAGCATATAAGTTGATATGTGACCATTCGGGTACGAAAATAACGCCAAGATGGGGCATAAGATGAATACGCTGAGTCGTTACGAGCCTTTTTGATTGAATAGTTCAGAACACTACACTAGCATTCGCCGCTGTCCCAATAAACGTATTAAGTCCTGATGCTCAGCGTAATCTCTCCGGCCAAAACTCTCGACCTTGAATCCCCCCTACCGACGGCGCAGGCCTCACAGCCAGAACTGCTCGACGATGCCACCAGACTGATTGCGGAACTCCGCAAATTCTCACCCATGGACATCGCGGAGTTCATGGATGTGAGCATGAAGATTGCCGAGCTGAACTTCGAACGCTTTCAACAGTGGTCGCTTCCCTTCACCCCGGAAAACGCCCGTCCTGCGGTATTCGCGTTTAAAGGCGATGTTTACGATGGCTTGGATGCCTACACTCTCAACAAGACACAAATCAAATTTCTCCAGGCACATCTGCGTATTCTGTCCGGCCTGTATGGCATCCTCAGACCTCTGGATCTGTTGCAGCCCTACCGTCTGGAAATGGGACGTAAGCTCGCTACGGAGCACGCTAAACATCTTTATGAGTTTTGGGGAGACACCCTGACACAAATTCTCAATCGCGAGCTGGAAGCGCAAAATTCCGAAGTACTCATCAACCTGGCTTCGAATGAATACTTCAAAGCGATTAAAAAACGACTGCTCCACGCCGACATCATCACCCCCGTTTTCAAGGATTGGAAAAACGGGCAATACAAAATCATCAGTTTTTTCGCAAAAAAAGCACGCGGTATGATGGTGCGCTACATTGCCATCAATCGAATCGACCGCCCCGAAGGACTCAAAGACTTCGATTTGGGAGGCTATCATTTCGATCCCACATTGTCCGAAAGCAATCAATGGGTATTTACACGCCAAGCAGCAGTCTGAGGGGATAGACCGTCTGTTCTTCCATACCACAAACTCCCGCCACGCGGCAAAAAGGGGGCAGGAACATTTCCCTCGTGGGACGTGGTTGCACAATCACAGCGAGTTACTTATGCTTAGAAAAAGAAAATTCGTGGCTAACCAGTGACGCGCCAGTTCTGAGCGATCGCAAAACAACTGGTGCCAATCAGACGTTGCTCATGCTAAACAGCACAGCTAAGCTAGCAATGGTTGCAGACTGTCGAAACCTCTACCTTTGAGAGCGTGCCGCGAATTACTTGGGGTCTGGTGAGTAATCGTCCAATCCGACAACATGCTGGCTTTCACAAGCAACAATTGTTCTCTAAACCGGCCGGCCACGATGATTTTGTATCACTACTCAGCTAGCGTAGTGTCCTAATATTGGCTAAGGGGGAATTCCATGAGCAATCGCAGTTCGTTGACCACACTGATCGATGATGCACAAACCGTCATCACCCGACCCGTTGACTTCTACCGCAATCTGGCCAAAACGGGGGGTTATGCCGATCCGGTGATCTTCGTCATTGTTATGGCCGCCATTACAGGGTTGGTCGTTGGCGTGCTATCGATCATCGGCTTAGGTTCTCCGGTTGGCTTGGCGGCCATCATTATCTTCCCCATATTCGGCTTAATCGGCTCGTTTATTGGCGCTGCAATCATGTTTGTGATCTGGCGTTTGATGGGCTCGGCTGAAAACTACGAGGCCGCTTACCGATGCGTCGCCTATGCCAGCGCCATTTACCCTATTACGACATTGTTAGGTATCCTTCCCTATCTTGGCAGTATTATCGCGGTACTCTGGGGCATGTATCTAATGGCGACTGCCAGCATCGAAACCCATCAACTTGCGAAGAAAACCACCTACCTTGTGTTTGGGATTCTGGCTGCGATTTTTATCTTACTCAATCTCAGCGCAGAGGTAGCGCAACGCCAGATGAGCCAAAAAATGGAAGGCATGAGCGAACAATTCGAAAGTCTGGGAAAACAATTTGAACACGCCGATGAGATGACGCCAGAGGAAGCCGGGGAAGCTTTTGGCCGCTTCATGCAGGGGCTACAAAAAGCAACCGAACAAGATAAATAGCTGCAACAGCCCTGCCTGCTTGTCATACCGGCGTGCATCACATCCTCTAGTGCAATAATCCGTTGCGTTGCACCCCATCTGCCATAAAACCAATTGCCGGAGCAAAAGTAACTACTCAGACAATCCAGAGTAGGGAAACCTCAAAAATTACGGCACCGATCAGTACGTTGCCCCCCTGCCGTCCAAACTCGCGTAGTACGCGCTTTGCGTGATGCACATGAATCCCGTATTCTTCACTGCCGATCGACCACGGGCAGCCCCTTCCATCTACTTCATGCGTGTACCACCCACCCGCTTCTGGCATCATCGCCTGCCGACAAAACAAACGTGGCCATGGTTGCGGAGGCTGCTGATCCTATTACTACTGAGCCTGATGATGATCAATGGCTGCCAGAATCTCAAGCCGTTGCCCGCCGGTATTTCTTTTGCAGGCAAACCTCACCCTACCCACCACCTGCATTTTTTAGCTGATCAGACCTGGGTGGACAGTGCGGGTCAACGCCATGTTGAGCAAACAATTTTCGACCGGATTTTCGAGAATATTTCTAAGGCCCGGCGTTTAATACTCATTGATATGTTCCTCTACAACGATTTCCAAGGCGCGGCGAAGGAAACGACACGCGCGCTGTCCGCAGAGCTGACTGCACGCCTGATCGCACATAAAAAGCGCTGGCCAGCGACGCAAATGATCGTGATTTCCGACCCAATCAATACTGTCTACGGAGGGCTTCGTTCAAAACATTTCGAGCAATTGCGCCGGGCCGGCATTCCCGTGGTGCTCACCCGTCTCGACGCCTTGCGCGACAGTAATCCCTTATATTCTTTTTTCTGGCGCAACTTTGTGCGGCCCTTTGGAAACAATCCCAAAGCAACCACCATCGCCAATCCCTTTGGCGCCGGCAGCGTGTCCGTTCGCAGCTACTTGGCGCTGCTCAACTTCAAGGCCAATCACCGCAAGGTGATGATCAGCGACCGCGGGGATGAGTACATTGGCTTGGTGACATCGGCCAATCCGCACGATGGCAGCAGCGCTCATCGCAACGCGGCGGTGGAATTTTCCGGGGAGGCAGTGCGCGATTTGTTCGCGACGGAACAAGCAGTGCTTGCGCTATCTGGGGCATCTTTTGAGTATTCCATGCCGGCTCAGCCAGCGTCGGGAAGCGCCACGGTGCAAATTTTAACCGAGCAGAAAATTCGCGACGCGCTACTGGCGGTCATCGATGCCGCCAAACCAGGTGATGCGCTGGATGTCTTCGTCTTCTATCTAGCAGACCGGGCGATTGTTCAGACCCTCAAAGCAGCGCAACAGCGGGGCGTCAGGTTGCGCATCCTGCTCGACCCCAATAAGGATGCCTTTGGCCATGCAAAAAACGGGATACCCAACCGGCAAGTGGCCGCGGAACTCAAGCAGGTGGGTGTTCCGATACGCTGGTGTGACACCCACGGAGAACAATGTCACGAAAAATATATACTCCATCGTAGCGCCGACGAACCAATGACACTGATCGCAGGTTCAGCTAACTTTACGCGTCGGAATCTGGGAAATTACAACCTGGAGACGGATGTCCGCGTGACGGGACCCGCCTCACTGCCGGCCCTACAAACCGCCCAGGCCCATTTCGACGAAACTTGGTACAATCTCCATGGCCGCCGGCTCAGCGTCGGCTATGACCACTATGCAGATCCGGCAAGCTGGAAGCAGTGGTTGTATCGTTTTATGGAGGCCAGTGGTTTCAGTACCTTTTAACCTAGATTCCACAGTTGGGCGCGAAAAAGACGCATAAGCAATTGGTGTGCCTGGTGAATCAGAAAAACTCGTGGTCACCTTATTGGTGATGAGAGGTTTTTCTGGTTT
>JANTGD010000214.1 GCA_024763135.1 Thiotrichales bacterium
TGGCTTCGCAACAATGCCTTGTTCTGAACGCGTGGGTTTGCGCTGATATAGACAGTTTGGACTTGTCGGTGTACTAGTACATCGTCTAGCTTAAAATGACGGACTCAGCGCTTTTGTGATGCTGCGCATCCAAGCGCACTGCGCAGGCAATGGCAGCGTCCTTGCCAAGGGCTGCAACAGCACAATCGCGGATTGCATGGCTACCCGGTGGATGAGCTGAACCGGGCCATCTGTGGTGTTGCGCTTCTTCGGCAGAGCACCCCTATACCTCCACAAGCGCCGTGTGTCTGACCACCGAGAGATCCGCTGAATGCGGCTCGACTATGGATTGTTTTAGTCACCTTAGCCAAGTTCCAGAGAGGCTGGGTCCTGAGGGGCTTGAAGCTGAATCGGTGATGAATAAAATCTCCGGTAAAACAGGTCGCGACGAGGGCTAACCCTACCCATAAACATCTTTGTTAGCGGGGAATTGTTGCGTAGATTAAATCTGGTGCAACTATAACCAACGATTATTCGTCAAACTAACAAGGTGGGTCTCATGATCTCTGTCAAGCATGTTTTAATACCGCTCGCGATTGCTGTTGCTGCAGTTTTATCCACGCCTCTAATGGCCAGTGAAGATGGTAAAGCCAAACATGATGAGAAATGCGCGGGTTGCCATATCGTCAAACACGATGCGGCTTTCTACGGGCGCGAAGGCCGCAAGGCGACTGATAAGGCCGAGTTGCGGACCTGGGTTAACAATTGCCAGCTCAATTTCGGGCTGCATTGGTGGGATGAGGACGTAGATGCCGTTACCGCCTACCTCAATGACACATTCTATAAATACAAATAAACCAGTCTCTGCGGCCTATGCGACCGATTTATCCGCTCACCGACAGGTTCTTAGGCCCAGCAGTATTACTGCGGGTCAGCATATCGGCTACGCGCGGGTGTCGTCCCCGTAGGGGAATAGGCCTGGTTACCAGACAGAATCCAGGCTTGCTAATTAAAATTAATCAAGTGCTCTCAGATAAGGGCTTGGCATGCTGATTGTTGGTTGCGGTTACGTAGGGTCCCGTTTAGCGCAGGCTTATGCTTCCAAAGGAGCAGCCATAAGCGCTGTGGTCGGTTGCGAAGCCAGCGCAAGGCGCTTGCTGGAATCTGGTATCCCTACCGCAATCTGGAACTTGGATAAATCCAATCGGCCCGAGCTGGGGACAGCGCAGGAAAATATCTTTTATCTAGTCCCACCCCCTGGCGATGGGGTGGTCGATACGCGCATGCAGCATTTCCTTGCAGCGCTTAAGCTGCAAGTCCCACCAAAACGGATTGTGCTGATCAGTACGACCGGAGTGTATGGCGATTGTCAGGGAGGCTGGGTGGAGGAAAACCACCAGACGGCGCCGACGACGCCGCGCAGTCGGCGCCGTCTGGATGCTGAAAACCAGTTACGTTGCTATTGCGACGCGAATGCTTGCGAATGGGTGATTGCCCGTGTGGCTGGCATTTATGGCCCGGACCGGCTCCCGCTCGAACGCCTGCGGGCGGGCACGCCAATGGTCAGCGCATCTGAGGCACCCTGGACAAATCGCATTCATGTCGATGATTTGGTGCAGGTGCTTATGGCAGCGATGGAAAAGGATTGTAGTAGCGAAATCTTTAATGTCAGTGATGGCACACCGGGTAATATGCGCGAATATTTCGATTGGATCGCTGATTTGGCAGGGCTGCCTAGAGCACCGCAAATTGACTTGGCGAATGCGGGCGAAAGACTTTCTCAGGGGATGCTTTCCTACCTCCGGGAATCGCGGCGTATCGACAATCATAAAATGCTCGAGCAACTACAAATACAGTTGAACTATCCGACACTCGAGGGTGGTTTACGTGCCAGTCTGGCGCTTCCCGCTGCTTGATAGGCATTTCTCTTTTGGGGAAAGTCTCTGTCTTGTATTGGTTAAAATTGACGTCACTGCTCAGCTCACTCCTGAAATGCGCCAGCTCTGCATAAAAAATGGTCTATTACACCTGTAATCTCACATTTCCCGCCTTGGTCTGACGTATTTCAGGGGCAATCTGAGTAATTACTTTTTCAATAAAGTATCTATGGATAATTTGCCGGGGCCATAAACGAATAGCGCGAGTAACATGACGCCCCAGACCCAGTGATCTTTAATGCCCGCGGCGCTAATATCAGGATAAGAAATCGCAGCAATAATATTAAAGACAAACAAAGCGGCAACGGTATAACGGCTTAGTAGGCCGAGCGCAATAAAAACGGGCAATACCAATTCTGCAGCAGTTCCGAGATATGCAGCTAAAGCGGGAGGTAACAGGGGCACGTTGTATTCATGTTCGAACAATACCAGGGTGGTTGTCCAGCTCTGAATTTTGGTTAATCCGGAAACAAAAAATACTCTCGCAACCCATAGCCGAAAGGCCAGTGCGACTAGAGATTGCAGAGGGTCGAGCGTTTTTGCCGCAAAATCATTCACAGCATTGATTGATTGAGTGAATTTCATTGTGATATTCCCAGTGGTCGATGTGTTCAATTTTTATACGTAAAAATGATCGATCCAGCTGCACTCAATCGCCGCAACAAGCAATTTATCTATGGCATGGCTGCGGGCCAATGCTTCGAGTGTTTCTTGCTTCTGAACATCAGTGAGAAAGGTAAATATTTCCTTGCCAACGGACTCGATCACCACGTCAAAGCCGTGGCGAAAAATCACCAGCGCAACCGTAGTATCTTTCAACTCGATGACTGCATCGTCTTCTGTAGAACTGCTCTGGTTGGCCTGCCAGATTAAATGGATCGGATAGTCGGATGCAATTAAGTGTGTGCCTGGACTGAGCGCAAATTTTATGTGTGCCTGTTGTTCTGCAGGTAGTTGCGCAAGCTTCGCGAAGTCGAAGGCGCGGGTGTCGGCAGCGTGGAATGCGCGATGCCATGACCATTCAAGCCGGGCGACATCGGGCAAATAGGGCAGCGCTTGGGCGGGTCCGAAGGATACGAGAAAGTCGCTGAGCCGATCGCCAAGTTGATGTAGATCACCTGAGGTAGAAGGGTGAGCAATGAGATAACGTTGAGCCATGGCCCGGAAAAAGCGTTCACCCGTAAGCGCATTGATCACTGGGTAGATGGCCTGCAGTGCGTCGGTCTGAATTCCGCGCACGCTACTGCGGTATATATTCAGGCGTACCTCGTTATCAATCCCATGACGGGGAACGATACTGCCTGCGAAATCTAGGGATTGTCCATCAAGAGCGTTGTGAAACGCTGCGATTAATTCAGTTAGCTGGGGCAAGTTGCTCATGGTCTTGCTGCAGCAGTTTTTGGGCCGTTTGAGCTTCACCAAGGAGTATCGTCAGTTCAGGGATATCGTTATCCCATTCGATGAGCGTGGGTCGTGGACCGAAGCGCGCCAAAGCGTCTCGATAGAGTGTCCAGACAGCGTCGCAGATGGGTCGGCTATGGGTGTCTACAAGCACGTCATTTCGTTGTTCGAAGCCAGCCAGATGAATTTCCTGGACGCAATGGGGTGAGATCGCATGCAAATAATCACGCGCTGCGAAATCATGGTTACAAGCACTGACATAAATATTGTTGATATCCAGTAGAATGCCACAGCCGGCGCGTTGGGAGACTTCCTGCAAAAATTCCCATTCAGGCATGGTGGAAGCGGAGAACTCAAGATAGCTAGAGACATTCTCGATCAAAATCTGGCGGCGTAGCGTGTCCTGCACCTGTGCGATGCGTTCGCAGACATGGGTCAGGGCTTCCTCGGTATACGGCAGGGGTAATAAGTCATTGTGGTACTGGCCCGCGTAGGCATTCCAGCACAGATGTTCCGATACCAGTCCGGGTTCAAAGCGCTCGCAGAGCGATTTGAGCTTGTCCAGATGGAGTTGGCTCAGGGGCTGGGGCGAGCCGATGCCCAGACCGACGCCGTGCAGGCTCAGTGGATAATGATGTCGCAAGGCCTCGAGATAGAACAAGGGTTGTCCGCCAGCGCCGAAATAATTTTCGCTGTGAGCTTCTAGCCAACCGATTCGGGGGAGCGTGTCGAGTAGCTCACGGTAGTGGACGGAGCGGAGGCCTATCCCGGACTGTGCCGGGATAGGTGTTATCGCTGAGTCGGCAAAACCGGTCATGCGATTACTTCTTGGCTTTGACTTTGCCGCCAACGATCTTGTTACAAGTGCCTTTTGGCAAGTAGACCCATTCTTCTGCATCACCATCTGCCTTAGCTTGACCGGCGCAGGCGTGTTTGCTGGTGCCGCAATCGTTCATCCCTGCTTTGACGATGCCCGTGCATTTTTCCATACCGGGTTTGCCGGCCAGGGCTTGTCCTGAGCTGACCGCCATGCCCAGTGCCAAAACCCCTGCGATGGCACCGGATGTTGCAAGTTTGGATTTCTCCATTTGAATCTCCTTCAATGTAGTACGAATTGATATACCCCCATAGTGAGAGGGTTGTTCTTAGGGAGCTACATATCGCGCTCCCGGGATGTTCTACGGAGGTTTGAAGACTATAGATGCAGTTTTTCTATCGGAGTGGCATTAATGGCTAGGAATACTACGAGGGACTTAGTAGTAACCCCAGTTTTCGCGTATGCTTCGCAACCCTGCTTTTGCCAAGAGGTGTGGCATGTTTGAACAGTGGCAATTGCGTCTTGAAGCACTCAAGGCCAATCGATTTTTTGAGTTATTCGTTGTGGCCGTGATCATTCTCTCGGCGCTGCTTGTGGGGGTGCATACCTACTCGATCGAACCGCGGTATATCCATCTGCTGGCGGCTTTCGATGTATTGGTGACCCTGTTCTTTCTCGTGGAGATTTCAATACGTTTTCTAGCTGAAAAACAAAAAAAGAATTTCTTCAAGAACGGCTGGAATCTTTTCGATACATTGATCGTCGCGATCAGCCTCATTCCGGTGACCAATAGCGAGGTGGCAGTCCTTGGGCGGTTGATCAGGATCTTCCGTGTCCTGCGTATGGTTTCGATTATTCCTGAGCTCCGTATTTTGTTGAACTCATTGGTTAAAGCGCTGCCGCAGCTGGGATATGTACTGCTCCTGATGTTCATCATCTTCTATATCTATGCCGCTATCGGAGCGACCTTGTTTGCACACATTAATCCAACATTGTGGGGCGATATCGTCATTTCCCTGCTGACCTTGTTTCGCATTATGACGTTTGAAGACTGGACGGACGTGATGTACGAAACCATGGCGGTGTATCCCATTAGTTGGATTTACTATCTGACGTTTATCTTTTTTACCGCATTCGCTTTTCTCAATATGGTGATAGGGATCGTGGTCAATGTGATGGAGGAAGAAAATGCCAAGGCGCGCGCGGCCGAGCATGCCGGTGAACCCACCATTGTCGATCTACATGGGGAAATTCTCGAACTCAAGCAAATGCTTGCCAAGTTGGAGGATCAGAAACGCTAAGCCCTCAACACTTGCCACAATTCAAACCTTTTGCCCTGGACGATGCGGCTGGAATTCGCTTAGTCTTGGGCCTGCTGATAGTAGTTTGGTTGTGAAAGTACGCAATGCTTGTTGGATGCTGATCGGGTTGGTGGCATTGTCGTGGAAAAGCCAGCAAGAAATTTGAGATGAAGTTCAAGGAGACCGGCGCCATTAAGAGCGATGATCACACGCTATCGTTCTGCCGGCAGGCCAGGGAAAATCATGCGTTCGAAAACATGTCCATTGTGTCTTTCTGAAGAAACTGAACACTTTCACGACGATCACTTGCGCAGTTATCGGCACTGCACCGTCTGCGACCTCGTGTATGTGCCCTCGGAATTCCACCTGCCGACGGACCGCGAACGCGCGGAATATGAGTTGCATGAGAACACCCTGACAGATCCCGGGTATCGGCAGTTTTTAGAGCGCCTCTACCGACCCTTGCTCGAAAGGGTCTCTGTCGGTGGACGTGGTCTGGATTTTGGTTGTGGATACGCGCCATTGCTGGCCCGGATGCTGGAAGACGTGGGCTATCGAATGGCGGTTTACGATCCTTTTTTCGCTAATGATCTGCAGGTGCTAGATCAACACTACGATTTTATTACCGCGACCGAGGTTGTCGAACACTTGGCTCAGCCAGGCGCGGAGATCGACCATCTTTTTGATCTGCTCAAGCCGGGGGGCGTTCTCGCGATTATGACCAAGCGCGTACTGGATTTAGAGGCGTTTAAGAGCTGGCACTACAAAAACGACCTTACGCACATCAGTTTCTTTTCCCTGCAGACATTTGAGTGGATCGCACGCAACTGGCAAGCTCGGCTGGAAGTTGTCGATCGGGACGTGGTGATGCTGACCAAGCCATCGGCTTGACCGAGCAGCAAGCTTAACAGGTTGTTGAAAAACTCTCAGCTGGCACGATCCAGCGTTAAAATTTGGCTCAAAATGCTCATTTACTGCGTGTAAACTGCGCTTTTTCTCC
>JANTGD010000215.1 GCA_024763135.1 Thiotrichales bacterium
TCGACATGGAACAACCATGGCTTCGCAACAATGCCTTGTTCTGAACGCGTGGGTTTGCGCTGATATAGACAGTTTGAACTTGTCGGTGTACTAGTGCAACTATCGAATGATACCGTGTGGATGCTGCACCGTTAGTGTCTTCTTGCGAGGTTTTGCGACACCCTCAATGAGGGAGTGAGATGACCAAATCGGCTAACCTTCAGTCGGCTACTAAGACAATGCGATTGTCACCCGAGATTGGACGCAGGTATTCCTTGTCTGTATGGATCAGATTCATACTGCGATGCTCCCGCTCTTGATCTTCTTCGCGTGTGCTGCTGTCTGTTTATTGCCTTTTCCAATAGGGCTGATAGTGGACACGTGCTGTTAGCAATGTCTCAAAAAGACTTCCCGGCTCATCACATCTCCCGTCTTCTAATTTCTAAGCGCCTGATTTCAACGAGTTTCCTGTGAAGTATGGCGAGGTTTGGCGGGATTTTTTCCCATAGCCTCTGAGTATAAGACGACGACTCGACGATGGAACGCGTGGGAGTCTCAAGCATTTCACCCAGCGTCATCATGAGAATGCATGCAACAGGTATCTGTGTTGCGCACTGGACAGGACGATGGATTAAGAAGACAGGTAGGTCACGATGGTCAGAAATATCTTGCTATGGTTGGGGATTACTGTGGGATTGATAGGCTGCCAGAGTCAGGGCGACGCGCCCACTTCGACAGCGGTATTGGCGGATGGTGCCAGCCGCGAACAGGAGGCGCAGCCGCAAACGCCCGCTCCCGCAGATGATACGCTGGAGATTGTTGCAATTACCCCGGAAACGGTGATCGAAGGTGAGCCGGTGAGGCTACGCGTTACCGTCAAATATGCACTGAACACACGCCCCGAAGGGGAAATTAGTATCGGCTTCAACACTGATCAGCCAGGAGAATTTCGCACGGTCTTAACCAGCGAGCCGATTGCAGCAGGGGCGGGTGAGATTGTTTTGGAAACGGATGTCACGCCTGTACTCTGGGCAGACCCGGATGACTTTTCTGCCAATGTTGCCTTGAGTGAACATCCTCATCCCAGCAGTTGGCAACCACTTCAGAGTGTGACGCGGGTCATTCAGGTTGAGCCGTATCTCTACGCCCCTTATGTACCAGGGGAAAGCGCTCGCGCGAATCAAATACCTAAGTTGAACACGTATACACTACCCGAGTCGGTGTGCTATGCCGGGAGCGGATCAGCCGAATTGTACTGCGTCGCATATCGTTGATAGGTGCAGGCTGCAGTCATAGGAGTAGGTTTTCAAGGATACGCTGATAGGTAGCGCTTAGCTTGTCTAAATCGCTTATGGATATGCATTCGTCGATTTGATGAATCGTTGCATTGAGCGGGCCGAATTCCACAACTTCGGCGCCAGTGGGTGCGATAAACCGACCATCCGAAGTGCCACCGGCCGTGGAGAGTTCAGTCGCTACGTTGAGTTCTGACTGAATGGCCGACTGAACTGCCTCAACCAGCTGTCCGGCAGGCGTCAAAAAGGGATTGCCCGACAATGTCCATTCAATTTCATGCGGGACGTGGTGCTTATGGAGGATATTCTCTACGCTAGCTTTGAGCTGCTCTGCTGTCGTCTCTGTTGAAAATCGAAAATTGAACAGGACTTCGAGGGTGCCGGGAATGACATTGGTGGCGCCGGTACCCGCATGAATATTGGAAATCTGAAAGCTCGTGGGTGGAAAAAAGGCATTACCTTGGTCCCAGCGTGCTTGCGTCAGTTCATACAGGGCGCCAAGCGCCAGATGAACAGGGTTTTCGGCCAGATGAGGGTAGGCAATATGCCCCTGTTTCCCTTCCACTCTTAATCTTGCCCCTAAAGAACCTCTGCGTCCGTTTTTTACCACGTCCCCAAGTTGGTGAGAACTGGACGGTTCGCCGACCAGGCAAAAATCGATATTTTCCCCCCGGGCTTGCAATGTTTCGATCACTTTGACTGTGCCATCGATGGCAGGGCCTTCTTCGTCGCTGGTAATCAAAAAAGCGATCGAACCCGCATGCTTGGGATGTTTTCTAATGAAGTGCTCTACTGCGACCACCATTGCAGCGATGCTTCCTTTCATGTCTGCTGCACCTCTGCCGTAGAGCATGCCTTGATCGATGGTCGGCGAGAACGGTGGATAGCGCCATTGATCTACAGGGCCGGTAGGGACGACATCTGTGTGGCCAGCAAAACAAAACAAGGGCTTAGTGGAGCCGCGTCGTAGCCAAAGGTTTTGCACTTCACCAAAGGGCATGGGTTCAGCCGTAAAGCCCAAGGGCGCGAGCCGGGCACCAATTAAGTCCTGGCAGCCCGCATCCAGCGGGGTAATCGAAGGCCTTGAAATCAAAGCCTTGGCTAGCTCCAAGGTTTCGCTCATAGGAAGATAACCGGTTTTGTTTAGTTTCGATGCTGTACGCTTCTAGGAGCCTGTAGTGCCCGCTTAAGGCACTATACCCGCATATTCCGCCGGCTTAAAACCCACCACAACGACCTGTTGATTGTCCAAAACAGGACGTTTAATCAGGGTTGGGTGCTGCTGCAGAATCGGTAGCGCAGAGCATTCTTCTGTCAATGCGACCCGCTCGGCATCGCTCAACTGACGCCAGGTGGTACTGCGTTTATTGATCACTGTCTCCAAGCCGACGGCGGAGATCCAGGCGTTGAGTGTGGACGCATCGATACCGTCGGCTCGGAGATCATGAAAGTGATACGCAATTGCATGGTCATCGAGCCAGCGCCGTGCTTTTCTTACCGTGTCACAGTTTTTAATACCGTACAGCGTGATTGTCATGAGCAGATATGCCTGGCGATTGTCAGATATCCCGTAACAAGGCGTTGATACCAACCTTGCTGCGGGTTTTTTCATCCACTCGCTTCACAATAACGGCACAGTACAGGCTGTACTTTCCATTTTTCGAAGGGAGATTGCCCGACACGACAACCGACCCTGCAGGTACCCGCCCGTACAGAATTTCGTCTTTTTCACGGTCATAGATCCGCGTGCTCTGGCCAATATACACACCCATCGAGATAACTGAGCCTTCCTCAACAATCACGCCCTCAACGACTTCAGAGCGGGCGCCAATAAAGCAATTGTCCTCAATGATGGTCGGCGCTGCCTGCAGGGGCTCTAATACGCCACCTATCCCTACACCCCCTGAGAGGTGGACATTTTTACCTATCTGAGCGCAGGAACCCACCGTGGCCCAGGTATCAACCATGGTACCGCTATCCACGTAGGCACCGATATTGACGTAGGAGGGCATCAACACGGCGCCGGGCGCAATATAGGCGCCTTGGCGAGCCATGGCCGGGGGAACAACGCGCACCCCCTCTTGCTGAAAAGAGTGCTCGGTCTTGTGTAAAAATTTACTGGGTACTTTGTCATAAAATTGTGTATAGCCGCCCTCCATCACCTCATTGTCGTGAATGCGAAAGGAGAGCAAAACTGCTTTTTTCAACCATTCATTGACCTGCCACTGCCCCGCCTGCTTTTCAGCCACGCGAGCTTGGCCCGTGTCGAGTAAATGGATCGCGTCGGTGACGGCTTGTTTGACTTGATGGGCAACATTCGCGGGGGTGATGTCGGCGCGCTGTTCAAACGCTGTTTCAATGATAGTCTGTAGATCGGACACAAAAATCTCCTTGAGTTTTTTTATGCTGGAATGCGTCGCTTAAGGCGCATTCATACCACGGTTGGGTTCCTGGAATTTGAGGGCGCAATGCTAAGCGTGCTTGGCAGGTTAGTAAAGCGTTGCGCGGAGCCTGACCAGGCCGCTGAGTCCGGGCTTATGTTTCTCCTCCTATGGTCCTGCGTATCCGCCATGCGGCTTCGCGGCACTCTTCCTCTTCTGCCACCAGCGCCATGCGGACGTAACCACTGCCAGGATCGATACCTTGAATGCGCCTGGAGAGAAAACTGCCAGGCAGTACTGTGAGATGTTGTTCCGCATACAAGCGCTGCGCAAAGGTTTGATCGTCCTCTGGGGTTTTCACCCAGAGATAGAAAGCTGCATCAGGCATCTGTGTCGGCAAGACCGGGGCGAGTATTTCTCGAAACTCACGGAACTTTTGCCGGTAAGCCGCGCGATTGTCTTTAACATGCTGTTCATCCTGCCAGGCAGCGATACTGGCTTGCTGTAGGGTGGGTGGCATGGCGCAGCCGTGATAGGTTCGATAGAGCAGAAAGCGCTCGAGTAACTGTGCATCACCGGCCACAAACCCCGAACGTAAACCTGGCGCGTTGGAACGTTTTGAAAGGCTGTGAAAGACAAGGCAGCGCTCAAACTGCTCGTTACCCATACGGCTGGCTGCTCCGAGCAATCCCGCTGGCGGTTGTGCTTCGTCAAAATAGATCTCGGAATAGCACTCGTCACTTGCGATGATAAAATCGTAACGATCAGCCAAGTTAATCAATGCCTGCAACGCAGACTCGGATAGCACAGCCCCCGTAGGATTCCCCGGGGAACAAATGTAAATCAAGGCGCACTCTTGCCAAATCTTCGCTGGTACGGCGTCGAAATCTGGGCGGAACGCGTGATCTTTGTCACACGACAGATAGTAGGGCTCCGCACCAGCGAGTAGCGCTGCGCCTTCATATATCTGATAGAAGGGGTTGGGCATCAACACTTTCTGGTTCGTGGTCGGATCAATGACTGCCTGTGCCAACGCAAACAATGCCTCACGGGTGCCATTGACAGGTAACACATGGCGTTCAGGGTCGAGTAGCGCTGCAGGTAAGTGAAAGCGCCGGCTGAGCCAATCGGTAATTGTATGGCGCAGCGCTTGAGTACCCTTGGTCAATGGATAAGTGGCCAGTCCCTCGAGATGGTCGCAGATTGCTGAGCGGATCAGCTCAGGGGTCTGGTGCTTGGGTTCGCCTATCGATAGTCGTATAGGTGCCTGATGGGTTGGTGGTGTGATATCTGCAAAAAGCTGAGCCAGTTTTTGGAAAGGGTAGGGGTGTAGCTGTGCTAATCGGGGATTCATGCCAGATTCAAGCCTCGAAAATAGGGGGTGTTAAAGCAGCCTAGTACGTCGTCCAGTTTAAAAAGACGGAGTCAGTGGTCTTGACTGCATTCCTGGGTAGGCGCACTTCGCAGGGAATGGTTGTTCCCTTACTAAGGAGCGCCACACCGCCAGCGCTGCAGACAGGGCAACCCTTGGGGTGCTTCTGTGATGCCGCGCCGGTGTGTTGCAGTGCTTGCCAAGGACGCTGCCTTTGCCTGCGCCTTGACGCGCAGCAACACAAAAGCGCTGGGTCTGTCATTCTAAGCTAGACGATGTACTAGTACATCAATAAGCGTGTTCTGACGGACACAGAGAAATCCAAAGCGCTCAAGGCTAAGGCATAGTTGCGGGTAACGGCAGCCCTTCGCCAAGACCCGTCACGCCGCAGTGAACGCTTTGGGTTGCTCCAGCCGGGTGAGCCAGAAAGCGTCATCCAGGTTGTTACGCTGTTTGCGAAGGGAGCAATCATGCGTTGTACAGCGCGTCGAATGGAGAACTGCTTTTTGACTCGCTGTATGGATTAGAACACGCTTGTTGGAGGACTAACTATCAAATGTTGCATCAGTTCTAATAGACTGTTTGATCCTTACCCTACCCGTGTAGGAGGCTGTCGCAAAAGCGCTAGCTTTTCGATAGCCTCGTGCAACACAGAGATGTGCTGCCAGCAACAAGGACCACAAGTCGTTGTTTCTATGAGGAAAGGAAAAATCACACTTTTTCCTTTCCGCTTGGCGCAAAGTCTTGGACGGACTTTTGCGACACCCTTTGTAGGATGAGGGCATGATTACGCAAGTAACTCTATAGTGCTACTTGGTCGAGGGAGCCTTGTTTTACGCTTTGCTGTTGCGACGAGTGACTCGGGAGACCGGGCGTTAGGCTCACGCACTTGACGCTTATTCCAATCGAAACGAGGAGTGACGGTGGTAAAAACCAATATCTATGCTTTACATCATGTCAGTGTGTTAGTGTCCGATACGCAGCGGGCGTTGGGGTTCTATCGGGATGTCCTGGGTTTACCAGAGCATCAGAGCCGTCCCGATCTCGGTTTTCCTGGTGCTTGGCTGGCGATCAACGCAACGCAGCAGTTGCACCTACTTGAGCTGCCCACTCCCGACGCAACTCAGGGCAGGCCCGCGCATGGTGGGCGAGACCGCCATATGGCGTTGTGGGTGCGGGACCTGGCTCAGATCGAACGGCGCCTGGAGGCTGCCGCGATTGCATATACGCGCAGTGCATCAGGCCGTTGCGCAGTGTTTTGTCGCGATCCGGATGGGAATGCCGTTGAACTCATCGAGCATCGTTCCAGCTGAGCCGGACGACAGTGGCGGACTGGATTGTGTTCCGGATATCTCATGAATTCGCGTGATGATCG
>JANTGD010000216.1 GCA_024763135.1 Thiotrichales bacterium
CCACATATTGAGCGCGAAGCAATGCATCTGGCTGCTCGATGCGTTCTCCGCTCATAGTAATTCCCTGATCCATACGGGCATCCATTTCGTCGAGCGCGCGGCGCTGGATCCCTGGCAAGCGTTGCTGTCGATCGAATTCAAGCAGCTTGTTCCCGTCGATGACAACTGCCAGGTTTTTTAGGTTTGGATCACTCATAGGCTCTATTCTAGATTACGCTTGATTTGTTGTAATTACTCGGCCATCTACCGCATGTGCCCTCTCGACGTACACGAGAAAGCCTTGATTCCACCATGGCATGAATTGATCAGAGGTGCCTCAAGAGAGGGCAGGGTGAGGGTTCAACAACCTGCAAAAACTGAGCACATTGGACCACTCACTGCTTCGCTACCGCCTTTTGTCCAACTTTGCGACGACACTGGATCAATGGACAATCACTTTACGGTCAATCATATTATGCAGCTTGTTGGGCGTCGGGTTTGAGCGTATTGAGTAGAAATTCAATCAGCTCGATACGCTGCTCCATGCTCAAGTCTTCCGCAAAGGTAAATTTTAATCGCTCCTGGCCTTCTAGTGTATAGGTATTTGGCGCACTTTGAATCATTTGCAAGAGCGCAGCAACATTGATGCTGGGGTTTTCGTTGAAAATGAGTTGCCCTGAAGCAGGGCCCAAATCAATTTTACGAATGCCCAGCGGGCTGGCCATCAATTTCAGGCGTGTGGCCTCGAATAAAGCTTTGGCCGCACCCGGCAATAAGCCAAACCGATCGATGAGCTCGATTTGTAATTCCTTCAAGGCTTCCTCATTGGCCGCACTGGCAATTCTTTTGTACAGGATCAACCGGGTATGCACGTCGGCTACATAAGTATCGGGAAGCAACATGGGGCTGCCCAAATCCACTTCGGTAGGGTGGATCGTCAACTCTGGTGTAGCGGGCAGGTTGCCGGATTTCAGCGCTTTGACAGCACGATCGAGTAATTCATTGTACATATTAAAGCCGACTTCCTGCATTTGGCCGGCTTGTTCATCGCCCAGGAGTTCTCCTGCACCCCGAATTTCCAGATCGTGCGTTGCCAGGGTAAATCCAACGCCCAGGTCTTCTAAGGCTTCAATTGCTTCAAGGCGTTTGACAGCATCCACAGTCATGGCTTTACGCGGGGGCGTAATCAAATAGGCATACGCGCGATGATGGGAACGGCCGACCCGGCCACGCAGCTGGTGCAATTGAGCAAGACCAAATTTATCGGCTCTTTCGATCACAATGGTATTCGCGCTCGGCACATCGATTCCCGTTTCAATGATCGTGGTGCAGACCAGAACATTAAATCGTTGGTGGTAAAAATCGAGCATGACGTGTTCGAGATCTTTTTCGGGCATTTGCCCGTGGCCAACGCGAATTGTGGCCTCAGGTACCAGCTCTCCCAATTCGCGCGCAGCTTTTTCAATGGTCTTAACTTCATTGTGCAGATAGTAAACCTGACCGCCGCGGCGTATTTCACGCAAACAGGCTTCCTGAACCAGGCTTTTGTCCCATTCGCTGACAAAGGTCTTAATGGCGTGCCGTTGCATCGGGGGAGTCGCGATAATCGACAGGTCACGTAGCCCCGCCAGTGACATATTCAAGGTCCGCGGAATAGGAGTTGCGGTGAGGGTGAGAATATCGACCTCGGCGCGCAGTGACTTTAACCGTTCCTTATGGCGCACGCCAAAGCGTTGTTCCTCGTCAATAATTACCAGGCCAAGATTCTTGAACTGAACATCTTTTTGCAACAGCTTATGTGTGCCAATTACGATATCGACCTGGCCGTCGCGCATACCCTGGAGGATTTTCTTTTGCTCTGCTGCGGTTTGAAAGCGGGATAGCGCTTCAACGCGGAATGGCCACTCGGAAAACCGGTCTTTAAAATTCTGTCCGTGTTGCTGGGCCAGCAGGGTTGTGGGAACGAGCACTGCGACCTGACGCCCGGAATTGGCAACGATAAATGCGGCACGTAGGGCGACCTCAGTTTTCCCAAAACCCACATCGCCACAAACAACTCGATCCATGGGTTGGTCAGACGCCAGGTCCGCGAGCACCGCTTCGATTGCTTTTGTCTGATCTTCGGTTTCCTCAAAAGGAAAAGCTGCAGCAAAGGCTTGGTATTCCACACTGTCAATCGGATACGCAAAGCCTTTGCGGGCCGCCCGACGCGCATTGATATCGAGCAGCTCGACGGCCACATCGTGGGCTTTTTCCGCGGCTTTTTTACGTGCGCGTTGCCATTGCTCACCTCCGAGTTTATGTAATGGCGCGGTTTCATCGGCCGCACCGGTATACCGGCTAATCAAATGCAGATTGGAAACCGGAACATAGAGTTTGTCTCCACCTGCATACTCCAGGGTGAGATATTCCGCATCGCTGCCTCCAACATCGAGCTTTTGTAAGCCAAGATAACGCCCCACACCATGATCTTCGTGCACCACAGGTGCGCCAATATTCAGGTCGGTAAGATTCCGGACAACCGCATCTGCGTCACGCGTGGGTTTACGTCGTCGTCGAGCCTGGCGCGCGCGATCGGCGAACAGCTGTGTTTCGGGAATAATACTGATGCCGTCGGCAGGGAGTGCGACACCACGTTCAATGGGCGCAACGCTGATGCAGACTGCCGCTTTACTGGAGCCAAAGCCGTGCCAGTCCTTCACTGGTTTGGGGGTGATTTGAAAGGGTTTGAGTACCTCTAAAATATATTCCCGCCGCCCGGGTGAGTCTGCGAGAAACAGCACGCGTCCAGTGTGTTGCTCAAGATAAGCTTGCAATGCTGCCGCCGGTTCTTCTTGACGGATTTTTAGACTCAAATCGGGCAGGGCTTTTGCCGCGAATTCTACCGCTTGCCCTGTTTCTGCAAATTTTCCGCTGTTGAGTGCGACGCGGGTATAGCGTGCGAGCCGGTCTCGCGTCTCTTGAGGTGGGAGCACGATTTCATCCGGCCGCATGATTGGTCGTTCAAGGTCATGTCTGAGCTGCTCATAACGCTGCGAAATCTCGTCGAAGCGCGCCTCCAGGTGATCGAATAAGCCATCGGTAGTGACAGCCAGTGTTTGCGGGGGCAGATAGTCGAACAGGGTGGCCGTCTGTTCGTGGAATAAGGGCAGATAATACTCGATACCACCGGGCGGCGTCCCCATCGAAACGCTCGTATAGATCTTACTATGTTGGGGATCGCCTTCGAAACGTTCCCGATAACGGCGTCTAAATGTTTTGATGCTCGCTTCATCAAGGGTAAATTCATGACTTGGAAGCAATTCGATCGCTTCGATTTTAGACGTGGACGTCTGAGTTTCCGGGTCGAAGGCACGTATGGATTCGATTTCATCATCGAACAAGTCGATACGGAAGGGAACATCGGAGCCCATCGGAAAGACATCGATGATAGAGCCTCTGGTTGCAAACTCACCATGCGATAAAACCTGTTGCACCACATTGTATCCACCGGACTCAAGTCGTTGCCTGAATTCGCCTACGTCCAATAGATCACCGACATGCAGGGAAAAACTATGTGCCTGGATAAACCGCGTAGGTGGTAAACGCTGGATCAGCGTCGAGAGTGGTATGATCAACAGGCCTTGTTTGAGCTGCGGCAATTCATGCAAAGTGCGGATACGCGCAGAAATAATGTCTTCATGCGGAGAGAACAAGTCATACGGCAAGGTTTCCCAGTCGGGTAGTTTGCGTACTTGGTGGGCCCGTTGGCCCAGAAAAAACTGAACCTCTTGTTCCAGTTGATCCGCACGATGCGTATCTTCGGTGATCAGTAACACCAATGCCGAATGGTTTTTAACCAACTCGGCTACCGCCAAGGGAAGGGCGGCACCATACAAACCACCCCAAAAAGGCTTTTTAAGTAGTTGATTGTAATTGAATTTTGTGATGCTTTGCGGCTTTTGCGACATGCCTGAACAACTGCGCGCTATGCGCGGGCTATTAACAAGGGGCGCAAGTTTCGCATAGTCGCACCGCTTTCACAAAATCGGATTAGAAAGGTACGCGCGAAACACCGTGGGCCGTCTTTGGAAATGCCGTATCACCCATGGTGGCAAGCCACAGCGACTACAGGGTCATCGGGAATCAGATTTGGTGAATGCATACTTCTCCATCAGCCGATACAGGGTGACTCTGGAGACTTTAAGCTCACGCGCGGCTGCTGCAATATTTTCACGGTTACGCCGCAATGAAGAGAACACCGCATTACGCTCGGCTTCTGCCTTAATGTCGGAAAGGGATTTGAGATGGCTGCGATAGCCAGCTCTTCTTTCCAGTCCCATATCCTTAGGGGAAATGAATTTTGAATGACACAATGCCACCGCGCGTCGTACCCGGTTTTTTAACTCACGAATATTCCCAGGCCAGGGATGAATATTGATCAAACGCTTGGTATCTTCACTGAAGTCGACAATCGCCGCATGCTGTTCCGTGGTCGCATCCTCAAGAAACTGCCGAGCTAAAACTTCGATATCCTCCTCGCGCTGCCGCAAAGGAGGCATTTCCACAAAAAAAGCATTGAGCCGATAAAAAAGATCTTCACGAAAGCTTCCCTTGGCCACGAGATCTTGCAAATCAGCTTGTGATGTAGCCATAAAACGCAGTTTATTGGGGTGTCTGCCATCGCTATTTTTCGAGCGATTCTCAGCAGCTTCAAGAAGAGCCATCAATTGTAATTGAGCCTCTGCGGGGAGATCCTCAATAGATTTAAGAAGGACCGTACCAATCCCATCCAAAGGAAAATTCAATACACTTGTGGTAGATGGGTCGTCGATATTATCTGCTTCATTCTGACGTAAGTCGATCGGCATGGACAGTACACTGCAGTTCACAAACCAAAATGTATCCTTTGGCAATGCAGCAAGATGATGCAGATATTTGGCTAACGTCTCTTTACCAGTCCCGGATTCACCATAAATCAAAACAGGGGCATCCAGGCTCGCGATACGCTGCGCCGCGTTATTCACTTTCTGAATTGCTCCAGACCGCCCCAACAGCGCTGGAAAATTCTCACTATCTATTACTAAAGGATCATCTGACATCAGAGGTTCGTTACTCATCTGAATTTTATTATTTCACTAACCAGTCAAAAAATTAATATTTTGTGTAAAGATGACATCAAGTGTTGTATGGGACATTGCAAAGCAATTTTTACGCTTATCAATGACTGTGTTACAAATTACGTTGAGTTGCATAGCAGCCCCACAATCGTAAGAAGCGACTTTTACTTAACACGCAGCGCTTTGCCCAACCTGTGCATTTTCTTTTATGCATCACACAAGAGGTTGTGCTAGAACTGCTCGGTAGCCCGTTTGCTGTGGCGTGCACTGCTTGTTCGGGCATCCATCCAGTCTTTTGGTGTTGCTGATTGCGCCATGTGCGTCTTTCAAAAAGGCTTATCGAGCCATACTGCGACACATTGACTGATACTCAGAGTGGCTGGAGCGCAAAAGATTCACGCAGCGACTGATATTTTAGGAAGGGGTCAGCAGGAATCCAGAGACCTCGAAAACAAATCGTGACCCTTATCACAGAACCGCTGTCACCAGTTCGCTGGATTGAGACTCGAGGCCGGTTTGCTCCTGCGACAGATCTAACCCAACCGCCCTTGATATGCACACACCCAGACAACGTCCGTCAGCGCAGATGCTTATGGGTTTACATTCGCTCCCATCTGGTATACCCTCACGCGCCCTCTGATGTAGTCAGGTTAAAACTACTCAGCGAGTCGTTGTATGGACACATAACTGCGCAGATTGCCTTTGGAATCCGTCAGATCAAGGCAAGAAATGGCCATTTAGAAGTCTAAACGGACATTTCTGACCGCATAACTAGCATGTTCCAGGGAAAAGCCGAGTAGTTACGTCAGATTCAGGTCAATCGTCGGGTTACGCTCACAACAAACTCAAACCCCCCACGAGGACCTACATGCAACACAGTGAATGGAGAGGTGTCCGAGTGGTCGAAGGAGCACGCCTGGAAAGTGTGTATACGGCAACGTATCGAGGGTTCGAATCCCTCCCTCTCCGCCATATTCATCCGATCTCCCGTCTCAGTTTCCCCCAGTATTTGTAATCAGCACCGTCGTCAGATCCGGGAGGGTTTCGAACCTGATAAGAGGGTTCGCACCTCGTTCCCACGCAGGCGCATCTGCTCGCTTGCCGCCAATGCAGCACAGAAACCAGAATAGTCGTTCACACCTCGTTCCCACGCTCCCGCGTGGGAATGCATACGACTGCTGGAGGCTTGTCGTGAATAACGACGCAGGTATGCGTTCCCACGCAGGCGCATCTTCTCGCTTACCGTCAATGCAGCACAGAAACCAGATTAGCCGTTCGCACCTCGTTCCTACGCAGGCGCATCT
>JANTGD010000217.1 GCA_024763135.1 Thiotrichales bacterium
GAGAAAAAGCGCAGTTTACACGCAGTAAATGAGCATTTTGAGCCACAATTAACGCTGGATCGTGCCAGCTGAGAGTTTTTCAACAACCTGTTAAACTGGACGATGTACTAGACCTATCAATGACCACCTGCCCGGCACCGGCATGAACAAAATCGAGTGACGTGTTCACCGCAGCCGATGCGTAATGCTCCGCTACAGCAACTGAAGTCGGCTCTCCATCAATGCTAACAGTACCTGCAGGTTTGAGCCGATAACGATCTCGAATATCCACACAACCGATGACATCTGAGCCGCAATCGTTTTATAACTACTCACTGAGTCGTTACGGTACGATTGAGGAAACCAGTCAATCCGCCTGTGCCAGGCACAGGCCGCGGGGAATGGTTGCCCCTTGCCAAGGGTTGCACCACTACAAGCGTGGATACAATGGCTACCCGGAGGGCACACTATTGGTGACAGTCACAAGTATGACGTAGCGCGATACGTAGCGACCACGATGCTACGGTGGAAATGTTTTGGTTTGATGAGACGCTGCATGTCACCGATAAGGATTCTGACGATAATAGTGTCGCAGCTGCTCGTAAACGGCGGGGTAGTGGGTTTTAAGAATCTCAGGGGCCGTAAAAAAATACTCGGTCATCACGGCAAAAAATTCCGCGGGGTCAGTCGCGGCGTATGAATCGATGTACGTGGCATGATCCATATGTTTACGCAACTGTGCGAAAGCCGCACTGAGCGAAGCCGTCCAAACTTCAATGGGCATGTCCGGATGCAGGGGAGGCATGCCATTGGCACGGCCATTGAGCATATCCAGTTTATGGGCAAACTCATGCAATACCACATTGCGTCCCTGCTGCCGGGTAAAACTGTCCCGCTCAACCTCCTCCCAGGCAAGTATCACCGGCCCTTGCATCCAGGATTCTCCATTGAGTGCGCGATGTTCCTGATGCACCAAGCCGATCTCGTCCTGAATTTCCCGGTTGACGTGGAATGCGCCGGGATATATCACGATCTCACGCCAACCGGAAAAAGACTCAATCCCCAGATATAAGATCTCCAGACAGGCTTGTGCGGCAATGACGATTTTATTTTCCAGCGTGATGTCGAACCCATCAATGCCGGTAAAGACCTTACGATGAATGAGTTGCGTGGTTAACACGCGCAGCCGCGCACGCTGCGTAGCCTCCAATGGCTGCAGCAAGGGCAGCGCCTGAATCGTATTTCGCCACACAGCATCCGGCAGCGCATGCCGGCGCACTTCGAAATACGCTAACCAGCGCTGCAATTGCGACATCAGCGTTTACGTTTAAGGAAACGTGCGCGTTGGCTGAATACGAGCTCGAGTACGACAATGGTCACATAGGTCGCACCAATCCACACCACACTATCCCGCGAGGATTGCCACAGATAGATCATCAATGTCACCCAGGACAATAACGACAATGTAAACCCCGTGAGTGGCAGCACTTCTGCCTGCCAACGTGTGGCATGCGGGTTGATACTGGCCCGTAGTCGCCACGCAGATAGGTTGATCGATGCGAAGATCAACAGAAAAGTGGAACTCGCGAAGGAAGAAATAATTGTCAAATTGGCCGTATTGACGAAGGCCAGCGTAACCGCACTGATGATGAGCAGACTCACCCAGGGAATTTGGTTGACAGGGCTTCGCCGGCTGAATAACTTGGGTAACGCCTCATCTACAGCCATTTCCATTCCCAACCGCGCGGTACCGAACATCGTCGCATTAATTGCCGAAGCTGTAGAAAACAACGCGGCGAGCCCAATCAATAAAAATCCCGCCTCGCCCAGCATCGGCTTGGCCGCAACTGCAAGCACATATTCTTTATACTGCTGCACCTCATCCAGCGTTAGATTTCCCACCGCAACCAAAGAGACCAGCACATAGATTGTCGCCGTAATACCGATAGACCAAATAATGCCGCGGCGTAGATTCCGCTGAGGGTTTTCCATTTCACGCACAGCGTTCGGGATCAGCTCAAACCCCTCGTAAGCGACAAAGATCAGGGCAGCGCCCATAATCACTCCCAAATATCCCTGATTGAACACAGGTAACAAATGGTCTGCCTTGGCATAAAATATACCAATAACACCAAACAATGCCAAAATCAGCACTTTAACGGTGACCAGCATCAATTCGCTGGTGCCACTGGCCTTCACGCCATAGAGGTTAATACTCAGAAACAACAACAAAATCAAAGATTCCAGCAGATGGTGCATGAGCGGGTTTGTAGTTTCGTTTGCACCAAGCATCGCCGCACCGTACACGCCAAAGGTAAAGGCATACAACGCCATTGTGCCCACGTAGCCCACCAGCAGCAACCAGCCTCCAATGCCTGCAATATTGCGATTTTCGAAAGCGTGTTCCAAATACGTGAAGCTACCGCCATCGGACTCGTAATGGAGCCCTAAACTGGCATAGGACAGCCCCGTCAGCAGCGCAATCAGACCGCCCAATGCAAAGGCAACAGGCGCCGCATGCCCAGCCTGGGCAATGGCCAGCCCAAGCACCGAAAAAATGCCGCCGCCCACCATGCCGCCCACACCCATGGCCACCACTTCTTTGAGACTGAGACGTTCTTCTTTTTGAACTCGTTTGAATTTGAACATAGGCATCGCCGCTTTGAAAATAAGGGCTGACAGCCACTGGGTGCTGTCAGGCTATTGGCACTTTAGCCAACCCATTCCATCGAGACTGTCACCCAGATGACAGTCTCCCCCGCGCTGTGACCTATTATATTAGCTTGGTAACTTGAGTTCAGAGCGTCCGGCCTGCACTGGATGGAGGCGCGCGGTGAAGGTAATGGTGATTCCATTGATCAGCAGCGCAACACTGAACCCGGGCAGGCTGGACGCTCCTAACCTACTGAATTAAAAAGCCAGGCCGTGGTGTGCAGCTGTGCGGACCGGATTAGCCACAGTTGCTGTAGAATGACTACAGCGGCGCTTGGCGGCCTTGCCGCACACCAGCACGTTACGGCTGAACACGAGCTATTTTATTGCCGGATTAATAGCATAGGGTTGAGGCAGAAAACTGTCTCTTCCAGCGGCACCCGCTAAAGCCTGACCTTTTGACAATCATTCCACAGAGGCGTGACAGATGAAGCATCTTCACAAGTTCAAGACCAAGGACGATGAACCTGAAATCGAGATCAATAAACCGGAGCAACCCAAAAGCAATGGTGCATTTTGGAAGGACCCCAAAAATATCGTCTGGTACTACATTATCTTTTTATTGCTATCGCTGTGGATCTGGCCTGCCATGCAACAGGCAAAAATCACGATACCTTACAGCGAATTCGAGCAACATCTGAATAACAACGAAATTGCGGAGGTAGTGGTCAGCGATTCGACTGTACGTGGTACATTGACCATTAAAGACCCTGCGACGGGTAAGCCCAAGCCCTTCGTCACCGCAGTCCCCAAGGACCATGAACTCGCAAAGGAACTGTCGCAGCACAAAGTCAAGTACACCGTGGTGCACGAAAACAATTGGTTGGGAAATCTGCTGTTCAACTGGATCCTGCCGTTTAGTTTTATCTTTTTGCTCTGGGCCTGGTTTGCCAAACGTATGGGTGGCATGAGTCAGGGCTTTCTTAATATTGGCAATAAAGTCCATATTCATCCCGAGGGTGATATCAAAGTCACCTTTAATGATGTAGCCGGTGCAGAAGAAGCAAAGGAGGAACTGCAGGAGGTCATCAATTTTCTGAAAAACCCGGAAGAAATCAAACAACTGGGTGGGCACATGCCGAAAGGTGTCTTGCTCATGGGACCGCCAGGTACCGGAAAAACCCTGCTTGCGCGCGCCGTTGCGGGAGAAGCGCATGTACCTTTTTTCAATATCAGCGGCTCAGAATTTATCGAGCTGTTTGTCGGAGTAGGCGCGGCGCGTGTTCGTGAACTGTTCACCCAGGCACGGCAAAAGGCGCCCTGTATCATTTTTATCGATGAGCTGGATGCCATTGGAGGCGCGCGTGGCATTGGACCACGCATGGGCGGACATGATGAGCGCGAACAGACGTTAAATCAGCTCTTGACCGAAATGGATGGTTTTGACCCCACCTCGGGTGTCATCGTTATGGCCGCCACCAACCGTCCGGAGATCCTGGATAAAGCGCTGCTACGCGCGGGCCGCTTCGACCGGCAAATTGTGGTCGACAAGCCCGACCTGCCCGCGCGTATCGCAATACTCGAACTACACACCAAAGACATGAAGCTCGCGCCCGGTGTCGATTTAAGCGTTATCGCCAAGCGGACACCTGGATTTGTGGGGGCAGATCTCGCCAATATCGCCAATGAAGCCGCTATTCGCGCCGTGCGCAAAAAGCACAGCACTATTACCATGGAGGATTTTGAAGAGGCGATCGATCGCGTCATTGCCGGGCCGGAGAAAAAACACACGGGCATTACCAAAAAAGAAAAGCATCGCGTTGCCTTTCACGAATCGGGGCATACTCTGGTCGCGGTGACGGTGCCCACCGGTGAGCCGGTGCATAAAGTATCGATCATTCCGCATGGCGTGGCAGCGTTGGGTTACACCCTGCAACTCCCCGTACAGGAGAAATTCCTCTCAACCGAACAAGAACTCAAGGACCAGATTGCAATATTATTGGGTGGCAGGGTTGCTGAAGAGATCGTTTTCGGGGATGTCTCCAGTGGTGCTGCGAACGATCTGGAGCGCGCCTCGGAGATTGCCCGCAATATGGTCAAACGATTGGGCATGAGTAAAGTGCTGGGCAATATTACCTATGGCAAACAGGAAGAGTTGAGTTTTCTCGGCGTGGCCAGCCAGGAGGAAAAAAATTACAGTGAGGAAACCGCTCGCTTGATCGATGCCGAAGTCAAAAATCTGATCGAGGAAGGCTATAATCGCACCAAAGACATCCTCAGCCAGAACCGGGATTTGCTTGACAAACTCGCCACGCGCCTGGAAGAACAAGAGGTCTTGAGCGGGGAAGAAGTATACGAGATCGTTGGCCAGCCCATGCCAAACCATGCAACGGACGCCGGTTGAGGGACTGACCGCGTGTCTGGCCGCCGTTTAGATATTCGATTTGACATATATTAGAATAGCGTAATATAGTAGCCCGCTCTCTGGTATTGCACGGGTTGGTGGCATGTTTCAAGTATTTGGTGATTTCGTGGCATTTGAGCTGTTGCGGCTCGATCCAACGAGTCATCTTGGCGCGGCAGTACAGTTCTTCGTAATGGACCTGAGCAAGATTTTCGCCTTGCTGGTATTGGTCATCTATCTCATGGGCCTGTTACGGGCACTGCTGACACCAGAGCGAGTCCGGGAGGCGGTGCGGGGTCGGCCGCCATGGCTTGCGCGTTCACTCGCGATTCTGCTCGGCGCAGTAACGCCCTTCTGCTCCTGTTCCTCAGTCCCCTTATTTATTGGTTTTGTCGAAGCGGGCATCCCGTTGGGGGTGACTTTCTCTTTTCTGATTGCCAGCCCGATGATTAATGAAGTCGCAGTAGTGATACTGATGAGCATACTGGGTTGGAAGCTGGCGCTGCTCTATGTCGCCGCGGGCCTTGCCGTTGCGTATGTCGGTGGCATTTTAATGGAACGCTTCAGACCGGAGCGCTGGGTGGAAGACTATGTGTGGCAAATCCGCATGGGCGAGACGCCGCTGCCCACAGTGGACCGGACGCTCACAGGGCGACACCGCTATGCCTGGCACGAAGTCCGCGAAATTATCGGGCGCATCTGGAAATGGGTCATTGTGGGGATCGCGGTTGGCTCTATTTTTCATGGTTATGTTCCGGAGACCTGGGTCGTTGCACACCTGGGCGGAGGCAACTGGCTGGCCACCCCCCTGGCGGTGCTGCTTGGCGTTCCCTTGTATTCGAATGCTACCGGCGTGATTCCGATTGCAGAGGCCATGCTATCGAAAGGCGTTGCAGTGGGGACGACACTCGCATTTATGATGAGCATCGCCGCATTGTCGCTGCCCGAAATGCTGATACTGCGAAAAGTAATCAAGTGGCAGGCGTTGGCAGTCTACGCCGGCGTACTGACCGTGTCTTTCATCCTGGTGGGTTGGACGTTTAATTTATTGGCCTAACACACTATGTTGTAACAACACGCTGAGTAGTTAAGGAAGCTCTGATCAATTCGTAACGCGGCAGATTTAATCAGAGCTTCCTTAACAGATTGTTACTAAGGCAATCCATAGGAAAGGCGCAAGAGGCGTTAAACCTAGATTCCGCAGTTGGATCACGAAAGTCCACGCAAGCCCTTGGCGCACCTGGCAAACCAGAAAAACCTCTCATCACCAATAAGGTGAC
>JANTGD010000218.1 GCA_024763135.1 Thiotrichales bacterium
TTTTAACGAATCGAGATCCGTTAGAAGTTGCGGCTATTGTCGATGTAGTGTTTGATGGTGAAAACAGTGGGGCGATGGTGGGCTCGCTCCAGCCGATTTTTACAGGAGCAGTGAGTAGTATTGACGCGCAAACGGCGTCGTTTAAGGATGCGCAGGTATTGGAGCTAGGCGTTCAAACAGATGGCTTGGTTTCATTTTTGGCCCAGGCATCTGGACCCGGTCCAGCCACTCGCTACGGATTCGTACTTGACCAACAACTTCAAACAGGACAAACCTACACTGCAACGTTTGATCAAAGCTATGAGAGCTTTTCATGGGAGGCTACGCTCCCTGTTCAGTCCGTTGAGCAGTCTCTTTACCGTAAAGGCGTTCAGTTTGCGTCATTGGGCGGCAATGCTGTTACTGGCCAACAAGGTCAGCAGATGGGTATTTCGAACTTTCCCGCTGATATTCAAGTGTTCAGCGCCAGCGCTGTGAGCACGGAAAATGGTTTCACTGAGCGTCGTATCAAGCAGATTATGGCAGATAGTTTTCCCGACAGAATAATGGTATTCGATTTTTCAGACTTCTACCTTACAGATGTGATACGCCAGGAACAGCCCGGGTCCTATTCGATAAGTTGGCTTAAAAATGGGTCTGGCCCAGCAACTATTTTTAGCTATATAGACAGTCGTCATGTATATGCAGAGGGTAATCAGGCTCAAGTTCAAAAAATTTACAATCTCAGTGTCAGTGCCGACCCGAATAAACGAATGTTCGAATTTCCAGAGTTGCAGGGTGATCTTGCGCGCTGGTTTGGTGAATTCCAGGGGGTCAATTCGCAATCCCGGATCGCTGCATTATGGTACTACCCTAAGCAAAGAAACTTTGAGGAATCTTCAAAGTCAATTCCAGGTTGTTACGATTCACTTTTTAAGGATGAGAATTGTATTAAGGAAGGTTTTTTTCAGGACGGATATCAACAGACATTATGAAACTGAAGGGAATTGGGCATACCCGTGGGGATTTTTGTTGACTTTGTAAAGGGGAGAAAGCAGCAGACTTGAAAAAACTTCCAGTCTGCTGTTATTCACTGGTGGATAAGGCTATTCGGGTGCTTCAGGCTCTGCTTTTTCAGGTTCTTCTGTGGTGGGGTTTGCTATTTCGTTGGTGGTGTTATTGTTATCCGCGGAGTCGTGTGGGGCTTGCTGACTTTCGCTGTTTTCAGGGGGTACGCCATCACCTGATTCAGGGATTTTGTCTTCTTTTTTGTCTTCGGATTCATTTTCTGTCAGTTTTATTTCGATTTTATCCGCGTGTAGCCAACCGTCGGGTTGTAATGCACCTTCTACTTCTACAAAAGTACCGGGTACCAGTGCGGTGGCGTCTCCCCCTTCGAATTGCGTATTGCCGGTGAGGAGGATCTGTTGTCCGTTGACGATGAATTGTGTCTCTGAACGTACGCTCGTGAGCACACCTTCGATTTCGCTGGGAATAGGGGTCGATAGGTTGCTCGGTACGCTTAAACCCGTTTGCTTGCACTCGACTTGTAACAAGGTGGTGATAGTGTCTCCGGCACTATAGTGATTGGCACCGATAAAGCTAGCCTCGACTAAATCCCCGACGCTGAGTTCCGGCTCGCAATGCTCAGGCGTGACGCCATTGAGCAGTATTTTTTGTGTGCCAATTGTAAAAGATGCATTGGGTACCACCTCGCTCACAAGCCCGGTCAATTTCCATGCTGCTCCATCGTCTTCCACTTGAACCCGGGTTGCAAGCAGCGCACTGCTGCCTTTTTCGAACCCGGAGATGGCCACGACATCACCAATGCTCAAATCGGCAGGGGAGAGTGGCTGGCCATTGGCGTCGAGCAGCACGGTATCGGGCTGCAGTTGCGCAGTTTGCTCCAATATGGTCAAAGGTTGGGTCTGAGTAATGGGTCCACGCAGCTGATGTCTGGCGTCGAGGCTCAGCAACGTGCCCCGCGTGAAGTCTGCGTTGACATCATTGGCGACTTGATAGGACACCACCAGCCCTAGCCCGGCGTTGCGAAAGTCATCTTCATTGACGGTTTTGCCGTCAATGCTTAAACGCGTAGTTTGAGCCACTTCGAACTCACGCGTTTGATTGATAATAATGCTGCCGAAGCCGGTCACCGTGCCAATGCCCGTACCACCGATCCCCTCGTCCGAAAAAGCGCTGGTGAATGTTGCGCTGCCGCCAGAGCAGCCGGCCAACAGGGAAAATAAAACTACGAGTACTGTCAGTATTGTTTGTTTAGGCATGGTGGTTTGCTACTCATTGGGTGAGGTTCACTGAGACTGATGTTATCGAAGCTGCTCTTGAAGGGCTGCTTAACAATGCGCCGGCTCCGATGGTTGATTCGGGGGTAGGCGTTTGTTTTGGGGGTCTAGTGAGACGTTTCATCATGGTCGGTTTCGGCCGGTGCTTTAAAAAAATACGCGCCAAAATTGATTCGCTCCCGCGGGCCGGGTTTATCCTGGGAACGGGCCCGCAGCTCTACTGCCAGGGCATTGAGGGTCGTCAGAGTTTCCATGGCCAGTTCCGCTGCGCGTGCTTGTAACACCGCGACATCCTCAGCATGCAGGGCAGGGTAATGCACGCTACGTTCGAAAAACGGGGCTTCCTGAGTATCGATATTGTGTTCGCAGGCTGCGATGTGGTCGTGCAGATTGCGCCCCAGGTAATAGAGTTTTTCTTTCAAGCCGCGATCAGGGATAAACGCCTCGGTACGGAGGCGTACATGCCCTTGATCGTTCAGCTCGACCACGCCGATACGCAACCATTCCTCCAAAACGGTTTTTGGACGGATGTCTTTACTCACTGAAGCGATCAGGGCGTTGAAGGAAACCCCACTGTCGTCCGCGCTGCGGCGAGGCAGCGGCAGGGGATGTCCGTCCGCGTCGGTAAAGCGTGCATCGGTGCACCATCGGCTGACCGCCTGGCCGCCGATTGAAATATTGTTAGGTACCGTAACGCTTGCGGGCGTCTGCTTGCGCAGACGTTTGATGTCACGTCGGTGGATACCGGTCAACACATGCAGGCGGCTGTCGCTCTGCGGCTTTCCATCGATTTTAAACGCCTGCTCTGCGGTCTCGACATAAATCGATTTCAGCAATTCAGCAAACGCCGGAAACCCGATCTGATGATGCATTGCCAAGCGGACAACGGGCTTAAGCAACCAACGCAACGCTGACATGACAAGCCCTGTCGGGTCAGCGTGAGAAGCGGATGAATCGGTTGCGGTCACCGGTGGAAGTTTCCTGTTGGGCATATTTGTAGTCTGTCTGTTTGCGCACGCAGTGCGAAATGAGCGGGATGATGATCGCGCTACGCTGTCTGCGGCTGCGCTGCTCACCTCTGGTTGTAACACTGCGATGCCTGAGACACACCTGCATTGATTTCGCACAAAATTTGCACTTTTTTTCCTCGAAATCTGAGCCGTTTTTGTGCGCTGCTCTGGAGTTCCGGCCTTGACGCTATCGAGATTATAGACTAATACTAAAAACGTGTGCAAATTACACACAATTTCTCATTGGGTGGATTTCGGGAGCGCAATATGGAATACATAAGCTTGTTAAAGACCGGGCGAGGCAGCGCCCGACAGGATTGGGTTGGGTGGCAAGGCCGGGGCCAATTGGCTCTCGTCGGTCTTGCATTGGCAGTATTGGTGGGGTGTAGCGGAGCAGGCTCATCGACGTCTACCGATACGCTCTCCGCCAAGGGGGTGGACAGTGCAGAGTCGGAGGATGGCCCCAAACAGAGCAGTGAAACTGAGTCGAGCAGTGGGAGTGTCGGCAGTAACACGAGCACCGGCGCGTTCAAGGTACTGGCCGCCAATGACCTGGGGATGCATTGCGCTGACCAGGATTATCAGATTTTCAGTATTTTGCCACCGTTTAATGTTGTGCACGCGCAGGTCATCAAGACTGGGTCGAGCCCGGAAATACTGTCGAATCAATCGGTAGCTGTGAGCTATGAGGCGATATCGAGTCCCGTGGATCCGGTTTTCGGTGGCTCGATCAATACCACCAGCAGTAATCGCGCCGGGGTATTCAAGAGTAATTTTTGGGAACAGCGCAACGGTAAAACCCTGGGCGGATTGGCTTATGCTGCGCTTTATCCGCCGGGAGTTTTCGACAGCTTTGAACCGTTGCCGCAAGATCTGGGTATTCCTGCGCCGGATACCGCGTTGCTACCCGCGTTATCTGCGACGCAACAAGCCATGCCCGGCTTCAGCAATCCGTTTAGCGCCAACACGGCGCAGGGATTTGGCCGCTTCGACAGCGATTTGCACTTTTTCGCGGATTTTCCATTTGGCAAGGTGATTCAAGGCGTGGATTGGTTTGCCGCCGATGGTATTCCGGTTTCTCCCGTGGATGACGAAGGGCGCGTCAACGCCTACCCGCTCATGCGGGTCACCGCCAGCAGCCAATCCAACGGTCAAGCGTTGGCATCCACAGACATTGTGTTGCCGGTAGCGTCTGAAGCTGATTGTCAGAACTGCCATGCTGATTCGGCCGACGCCGGCAATGGTATTGCGGCAACATTTTCCGGCACCGCATTTAATGTCCTGCGCGCTGCGGATGCCCCTGGACCAGAAAAACTATTGAACGCAGCCAAAATAAATATTCTGCGCTTACACGACGCCAAACATGGTCGCGCCTATACCAGCAGCGTCGATGGCAGCCCCGCCGTTTGCGATCCTCAGAACGACCCGTCCGACCCAGACTGCCTGGCAAATCAGACGCCTGTGCAGTGTTCCCAGTGTCACTATTCACCGGCGCTGGATTTGGCGCAGGTCGGGCCCATAGACGACACCCAGCAAGGGATCAAGGGCCGCCAGCAGACACGCCATATCAGCATGTCCCGCGCCATGCACGCATTCCATGGACGCCAGCAAGCTGTCGATGGTAAACCGCTGTTTCCACAAATGCCTGCGGCCGATCATACGGCGCGCAATGGCGGTAAGGGTGTCAACAGCTTTGAGCGGCAGATTCTCGATCAGACCTGTTACCAATGTCACCCGGGTAAACAGACCCAATGCCTGCGCGGTGCCATGTTCAATGGGGGCGTGGTCTGTCAGGACTGTCATGGCAACATGGCGCAAGTGGGGGATGATTTTAGCGGGCAGCTTGCGTCGGGCGGTGGACTCGATTTGAGTAAACGCATTCCCTGGGCCAGCGAACCTAAGTGCCAGTCCTGCCACACAGGCGATGCCAATCAGCCCAACCATCCCTCCGGTGCAATTGTGGCTCCGGACGGCATTCGGCTATTGCAGGCCTATGTGAAGGGCGATGCCACCGCCACACCGATTACCTCGGGTGCCTCGCGGTTTGCCGAGAATCAAAGCCTGTTTCGTTTAAGCGGCAATGACGATGGCAGTGGCAAGGGGCATCACGGCATTATGTGCGAGGGATGCCACGGCAGCACACACGCCATCTGGCCAAACCCCAACCCGAATGCCAACGACAATATTGCTGCAAACCAGTTGCAGGGCCATAGCGGCACCATCATTGAGTGCACGACCTGTCACGAAGCAGGATCGCTCGGCAATACGCTGGGAGGGCCTCACGGTATGCATCCAGTGGGCGGAACGCGTTTCGCCGATGGTGGGCATGGGGATTTGGCGGAAAAAAATCGCAACGCCTGCCGCGCCTGTCATGGCCGCAACGGTCAGGGCACCGCGTTGTCCGAAGTCAAGGCGGTCCGCAGTTTTGTCATCGAGGAATGCGAGGGTGGCGTGCTGTGCCCACGCGGTGAACAGAAAAATCTCCGTGTCACCCTGAATAAAGGCGATCAGGTTGCCTGCAACCTCTGTCATGAAAATGAGCTGTAATTTTCTCAATCTATAACAGCCGCGCAGCGGGGCGAGCGTCGCCCCGCTGCCTTTCCAATTTTCTTAAGGAAGCTCTGATGAATGCTGACGCGCGCAGATTGTGGTGAAAAATCGTCCAGTCTAAGGCGCGGATCGCAGGTAATAGCTGGTTATTGCAGAAGATCTGCAATGCAGAAGTGGGCGATTTTGCGCGGCAAGTATTGATCAGAGCTTCCTTAACCCAAGTTTCGCAGTTCGCAGCCCCCTAAAGCGTTGGGGTGAGGAAAGGAAAAATCACAGGTTTTCCTTTCCGCGTGACGTACAGTCCTGGACGGACTTTTGCGATACCCTCCGAGGGAGCATGAACGTTCTAACGAATTCAGTGCGTAATCGTATTTAAATCCGAAACTTGAGATCTTAATTAATCTCAAGCCACAGGCTTTTGCTGAACAATCAGCGCGATCCCGTATACCACGCTATTTTTTTTGTAACGAC
>JANTGD010000219.1 GCA_024763135.1 Thiotrichales bacterium
CTCGCATCAGGCCATTCACCGTACTGCCATCGGGACGGATACCGGTACGCAAGAACGCTTTAAGATCCTGCTGACTCCAATAACCGATCCCAGCATCACGGGATGCGGTAATGTTTGGCGCCTTCTCCCCGCCGGGCAACCCATCAGTCCCGGCAAATCGGTACGCCACGTTGAGCGCGCCAAGCCGGTTACGCGGCGTATGACACTCACCACAATGCACCACCGCATTGACCAAGTAACTGCCACGATTCCATTGGGCCGGGCGCAGTGGATCAGGCTCAAGTACCCCTGGACGGAAGTAGAGCCGTTTCCAAAAGCGTAAACCACCCCGCCAAAGATACCACCGTGGGCGTTGTTTTTGATTGAAACGACGGATTGGCGGCACACTGCGCAGGTACTCGTAGATTGCCACCAGATCATCAGTGCGCATCTTAGTAAAAGAGGTATAGGGAAAGGCTGGAAAATAGTGCATACCGGTGGGGCTTAACCCATAGCGCAATGCCGTCACGAATTCTTCAGGAGACCAAGCGCCAATGCCCGTCAGTTTGTCCGCCGTGATATTGGTGGACACGAAACGACCAAACTGCGTGTCCAGCACCCGCCCACCCGCGAGCATTGCGCCATTGGGGGCAGGATCGGTATGGCAGTCAATGCAGCCCGCGGATTCGGCATAGACCTTACCGCGTGCTGCCAGCTCGGCAGTCGATGAAAACTGTAGTGTCGACAGATCCAAACGTGGTCTGGCACCTGACCAATAAAGCGCTAAAACCGTCAAAAGAAAGAGCACAAAGAAGATTAGCAACCACTTCCGGGTGTTCATCGGCAAGAATTTACCCCAATCGTCCAATGATTCGCAAAAAGAAAAGCAGCAAAAGTGAGTCCAGCAGCCCGTGGGCAATCAGACACCCCGGTGCAGGGGCAATCAAGCACAGCCCCTGCGGTACTAACGACACAATGTAATGATATAACAAGACTTCATATCTGCTCGCAGAAGTTCAGCACAGCCTCGGCCGTCGCAAAAGTGCTAAAAAACCCACGGAGCACGGTAAATGGCGACCGTCATCCCAGGATTGAGCTAGACTAACCAACCCGACACGAACCGCTCGCGATACCATGAAAAAACCTGAGCTTCTTTCACCCGCAGGTACACTCAAGGCCATGCACTACGCCTTTGCGTATGGTGCAGACGCTGTCTATGCAGGACAGCCGCGCTACAGTCTACGGGTACGTAACAATGAATTCCACGGTGATCGTCTGCACGCGGGCATCGAGCAAGCCCATCAATTGGGTAAACGTTTCTTTCTGACGGTCAACACCATGCCCCATAATAGCAAGGTTAAGACCTTTCTCGCGGATCTTGAACCAGTAATCCAACAGCGCCCCGATGCACTGATCATGGCGGACCCTGGATTGATCATGATGGTGCGGGAACGGTGGCCCGATATGCCGATCCACCTCTCTGTGCAAGCCAATACAGTCAATTACGCTGCGGTTCGCTTTTGGGCATCGATTGGATTAGAACGCATCATTTTGTCACGCGAACTGTCACTCGAAGAAATTGCAGAAATCCGTACAGCCTGCCCGGACACAGAGCTCGAAACATTTGTCCATGGCGCGCTGTGTATCGCCTACTCGGGACGTTGCTTACTCTCTGGCTATTTCAACCATCGCGACCCCAATCAAGGCACGTGCACGAATGCCTGTCGCTGGGAGTATAAGACCATCGAAGGTACAGAAGATGCTGCAGGTATTTACCAACCAGTCACCCAACCTGCTCCGTCCAAATCAGAAGAGACCGTCTACTTTTTGGAAGAAAAGCAACGGCCTGGGGAATTGATGCCCATTATGGAGGATGAGCATGGCACCTATATTCTGAATTCCAAAGACTTACGCGCTATTGAGCATGTCCAGCGACTCACAGAGATCGGTGTCGACTGTTTAAAGATCGAGGGTCGAACAAAATCACACTATTACGTGGCACGCGCTACCCAAGCGTATCGCCAGGCCATTGATGATGCAGCAAGCGGCAAGCCATTCGATGATAAACTGATCGGGGCACTCGAGAATCTCGCGAGCCGGGGCTACACAGATGGCTTCTATCAACGCCACCACAGCGTTGAGTACCAAAACTACCTGGAAGGTTCATCACGCAACAACCAGCAACGCTTTGTCGGCGAAGTTATCGAGTTCGATGCGGCGACGGGAATGGTTGAGATTGACGTGAAAAATCGTTTCGAGATCGGAGATGTGCTAGAGCTGGTTGCGCCTGCAGGTAACCATCGTTTTACGCTGACGCATCTGGAAAACCTCAAAGGACAGGAAATCAAAATCGCTCCAGGGAGTGGGCACCACGTGAAGTTTCCACTGCCCGCAGCTCCTCCTGAATACTCACTCCTGGCAAAGGTTCTCAATCCTCAGGATCACCGCTCACAAGTGAGCGCCGCTCCGGGAGTGGAAAGCGTATAGCAACGAAACGCTGAATTCGGCTTAGTTTGGCTTTTTGTAACGACTCAGCGTATTCATCGTTTGCCCCATCTCGGCATTATTTTCGTACTCGAAGGGTCACATATTGACTATATGCTCACATTCTCCGTGTGGAAATGCCTTGATAGGTACCAAAATCTAAATACGCTGGGTAGTTACGGCTTTTTTAGGGAAGCTCTGATTAATTCTGGCACGAGCAGATTGTGGTGAACAATCGTCCAGTTCAAGGCGCGGGTCGTAGGTAATAGCTGGCTGTTGCTAAGATCTGCAACGCAGAAGTGGGCGATTTTGCGCCGCAAGATGCCGTGTTACGAATTGATCAGCGCTTCCTTAGGTAGGCTACCCACGCTGTTCAAAAAACAGACAAGGAAACTCCAGCCCCCTTCAGCAATTCCGTAATCGTCCAACTCCTGTTCCTAACTCGCCTCAGGGCGGCCCACCTCAGGCAGATGCTTTAAGATCGGCTTTGAACTCCTGCGTATCGCTATTGAACAAGTTCTCTTCGGTAGCAAGCACCACTTTGTGCATATCGAAATAACGGTGCGCACTGAAAGACAAGCTTTCCACACCTTGTTCGATCATCCAGCGTATCAATTCGGGATGTTCCGTGGAGGCCTCACCACAGATGTCGATCGATTTACCGGCCCGCTGGCAGGCATCTTTTGCCAGATAGATCATTTTTAGTAACGCCACATTCCGCTCATCGGTCTCCCGAAAAGCCGGATTATCGCGATCTACGCCCACCGTCAGTTCAAGCAAATCACTCGTACCCACGATGAACCCATCAAAAACCTCCAAAAACTCATCTGCGAGGAGAACATTGGCAGGCGTTTCACACATCATGGAAATTTTGAAGCCTTTGCTACTTTTCAGGCCGTGTGCCTCAAGCACCGCCTTGATGGCCTCTCCCTCCGCGGGAGTGCGAACAAATGGCACCACCACATGGATATTAGTCAGCCCCATTTCCTTCCGAACATAACGAATCGCTTCACATTCCAGGGCAAACGATTCGGCAAATTCAGGAGAGAGATAACGGGCCGCACCTCTCAGGCCGATTTTTGGATTCGCTTCCTGAGCTTCATACGTTTCCCCTGCAAAAAGTGCAGCATACTCATTGGTGCGAAAATCACTGAAGCGCACCGTCACCGGACGCGGGTAAAATGCCGAACCAACCCGCCCAATTCCCTCGGCAAGACGCTGTATATAGAAAGCCCTGCGATCAGGATACCCGTCGACGAGATGATCAATATCAAATTGAATCTCGGGAGTCTGTAACTCGTATTCAAGCAATCCGCGGGGATGCACGCCAATGTTCTTTTCGATAATCCCTTCTATGGTGAACAGCCCCACGCCATCCACTGGCAAAGCTGCGTACTCGTAGGCTCGATCGGGACTGTTTAGGTTCAATTTGAGATGCGTAGACGTGGGGACGATGGCTGAGTAATCCCGCTCTTCTACCTGATAAGCCAATTCGCCGTCATAAATACATCCCCAATCCTGTTCTCCACAAACTACTGTTACGATACTGCCCGTTGCGATGGCACCTGTCGCCGATTCACAACCCACAATGGCAGGCACGCCAAGCTCTTGCGCCGCGGTGGCTGCATGCGACATCCGCCCCCCGGTATCCGTCACGATGGCAGCAGCCTTAGCAAGTACTGATTCCCATTGAGGGTCGGTCCCCGTTGTGATCAAAATCTCCCCAGGTTGCAACTGGTCCATGTCCCGCGCCGCGCGGATAACACGCGCAAAACCAGTCACAATCTTGTGCCCAACGCTATGCCCCCGAGCGAGCACCCACCCACTGTCGAGCAACCGGTATTCGCTTAGCTTGCCCGGATATTCCGTTACATTGGCAGGGGCAGGAACGGCCTGTAACACGTAGAATTCGCCGGTCTCTCCATCCTTAGCCCACTCGATTTCGATCGCACACCGGTTTCTGGAGGATTCAGTGCAGTGCCGCTCAACTTCGCAACCATACAAGGCGAGCTGCATGACCTCATCATCACTGATCGAGAACTGCTTGCGCGCCGCGGCACTCACGCTGACGTCTTGAAGCCCTGGCTCACCAGGTTCGGCAAGCACACGCATAATACTTTTATCGCCCAGTTGGCGCTTCACAATCGATTTATAGCCTTGCTCGAGTGTGGGTTTGAAAACCAGAAACTCATCTGGATTCACCCGCCCATTAGCGACGATCTCACCAAATCCATAGGACGATGAAATACTGATCACACTGGGGAAACCAGACTGACCCTCCATAGTAAGCATCACACCGGCCACGCCAAGATCTGCGCGTATTAACGTCTGGATATTGAGAGCAACCGATAATTGTCTCGGATCGATGCCTTTCTGAATACAGTGTGCGACTGCTCTTTCATTGAACGCTTCCGCAAAAACACGGCGGCAAGCCTCAATCAGTTGCGCTACATTGTGCAGATTGAGTAAGGCAGATTGCTCAGCTGCCAGCTGGACATTGGGGACGCCATTGGCCAATGGTGAGTTTCTGACACTGACTCGAACTGTGTCGCCCTGTTCATGCGCCAGACTGGAATAAACAAACTGTAGCTCTTCCACCAGCTCATCGGGGAATTTACCTTCTAATATAAGGTTACGAATAAGCTGAGTTTTCTTTAAAAGATCGGGCAGATTGCTCTCAATTGAAGCAAGAACATTAGCGATCGGCTTGTCGAGCCGATTGTAATGAATGAAGCGCTGAAAAGCCTTTTTGGAAATACCGAAACTCTTAGGTATCAAGATACCCCGTGCATCCAGACGATTGGCAATTTCGCCCATTAGAGCATTGCCATGACCAAATTCATCGCTGGCAGCGAGGCCTAATTGATCGATAGGCTGGGCAAACCGCGGTTCGAAACCCGCAAGGTCAAATGTATTACCGACTTGGCCATCCACACAATAAGACGATGATAATTTCTTGTGTTTGTTCTTATTCTTATTCTTCAGAAAAATCATTCTGGCTCTCACCCCGATACCTAGTTAGAGATTCAACTAAAATTTAACGACACGTCAGTACGCAGGAACAATCCCTAGAACTTGCCAGTCTCAGGCAAATTCAAATAGCATCATTTCCACGGTGTTTCCAGCTTAACACTCGAACGAGCCGGACCTTTGCAATATTCAAAAACACTGCAACAGACCAATTTCTAGGTCGAACAATCCTTTCAGCAAGACATCCCACCCCCTCCGCACTGATAGACATCCTTGAGGGCGGTCTCCATATAGAGAAGTAAGAAGCAAGCAACGCAGGTGATAAAAATTAATTATAGTGTTGCTTTAAAGCGAAACACCTGCCTTCCAAGTAGAACAGGGGTCAATGTTTTATCAAAAATTGACATTTTGTTCCAAATTTGGATTCCATTTGTTGCCATATTACTGCATGAGTGAACTCAGGGATACCCCTGGAAACTGAACCGCACGGCGTTTTTGACCCAGTGGCGTCAATCTTACGACGAACTCAACCTAACCAATCTTTCCGAGGGACTGATCGAAACGACGCATCATCCATGCCAGGATCGACAGTGACATAACCTCTGCAAGAAATTCCCATAATCTCTAAAACAATCCATAGTAAATACTAAGAGGCTGCGATTCTTTAACGAATGCCCACACTGTTTAGGCGAACCCATCCTATTATAGACATTGCATCAAAGCACCATAACGGTGCTGCGAATCCTTTTACCTAAAAATCTCAGTTGGGCGCAAAAAATGACGCGTAAGATATTGGTGTGCATGGTGAATCGGAAAAACTCGTGGTCACCTTATTGGTGATGAGAGGTTTTTCTGATTTGCCAGGTGCACCAAGAG
>JANTGD010000220.1 GCA_024763135.1 Thiotrichales bacterium
TGGCCACCTTATTGGTGATGAGAGGTTTTTCTGATTTGCCAGGTGCACCAAGAGCTTGCGTGGACTTTTGTGATACAACTGAGGTTTTTAGGTTGAACCACCATCGATGACGTTGAACGCTTGAATGCACACCTGAGCTGCTCATCAACCTTGAGCATGCAGTGGCTGGACTACGTCACGGCTTTATCGAAAGTTCCGTGCCCGCAAACGACTCGATCCTGTCCAACAATTGGGAAATCGGTCATTCTATCGAGCGTTTTTGACCTTTTATCGGGTAACTAAGCACATTTACTGTGATCAATTTACCTAAACAAAACCCACCTATCGGCTATGCTCTTCAGATCAACGCGTGGGCTTATATTTAATGATAAAAACTACCTACTCAGATCGCAGAAGTGATTTCGATGTGACGAACCGGATTCAGGTTACGCTCCCCGGCGCCGTGAAAGAAGAAGTCTGTCGCATTTATACTGAGACTTATGGCTCGAGCCAAGAACTCATGCGCATCAATCGTGCTTTCAATGACTTTGAAAGTCTATTCACGGGAAACTATCCAGGGTATTTTGCCTGCGATACCTTATATCATGATCTGCAACATACGTTAGACGTAACGCTAGCCATGGCGCGCCTGCTCAATGGCTATGAACGCACTCACCAGCAGCGGCTCGGGGAACGGCGTTTCGCGTTAGGGATAATTATAGCGCTGTTTCATGATGCAGGTTACATCCGTACGCAAAAAGACAGCTATGCCCCCAATGGCGCAATCTATACCCTCACCCATGTAACCCGCAGTGCGGCTTTTCTCAAACGCTACCTGCCATTGCTGGGACTCGAAACAGACACCGATCGCGCGACGCAGCTAGTACACTTTACAGGCTATGAGCTGGATATTACCGATATTCATCTCGATTCTGCCGATGATCGTACGCTTGGGCAATTACTCGGCACTGCTGATCTAATTGCGCAAATGGCTGACCGCTGTTATTTAGAAAAATGCCGTGACCGGCTCTATCCTGAGTTCGTCATCTGCGGTCTCGCGGGAGAACACGCGACACGCCATGGGGCACTCTTTGCCTCTGCCAAAGAGTTACTGCAGCGTACACCCGAATTTTACCGAAAATCGGTCAAACACCGCCTCCATCGCCAATTTAATCAAGCATTCCAGTACGTCGAAAACCATTTCTTGAACAACAGCAATCCTTATATGGAGCTCATCCACAAAAACATCCGTCATCTGGACAAACTTTCTAAGCAAGGCGAGTTTAAGCAACTCAATCGCAAGCCCCCCCTCACCCTGGCGGAAAACCAATTTCCTTATGAAATGGTTGGTTAAGGTTACGAAGACACGCTCAATGAACCGGGGGTTATTTCAGTTGATGTGCTGCGATCTGTTAACTGTCGCTACACGGGGTACGGCTGCAATCAAACGCTGGGTATAAGGATGGGATGGATTCTGACACACCTTTAACGTCGGCCCCTCTTCGACGATCCGACCCGCGTTCATCACCAAGGTCCGATCACTCACATATTCGACAACCCCAATATCATGCGTGATAAACAGCAAGGCGAGATTTCGTTCATCACGTAATGCCAACAGCATTTGCAGAACATCCGCTTGAACAGACACATCCAGTGCACTGGTCACCTCATCGCAAACGATAAAACTGGGGTTGAGCACCAAAGCGCGCGCAATCCCAACTCTTTGACGCTGTCCACCAGATAGCTCATGAGGGTAGCGCCAGAGGTAATCTGGGTCCAGTTTGACCTGTTTCAGAGTTTCCTCCGCTCTGGCAATTCTATCCTGGTGAGACCGTCCTATACCGTGAACCTTCATCGGTTCTGTCAACATGGTCTCGATCGTCAAGCGAGGGTTCAAGGACGACATGGGATCCTGAAAGATAATTTGCATGTGTTTTCGGTAAGGTCTCAACGCGGTCTTAGGCAGGCTAGAGATCTGACTTCCAGCGTAGAAAACCTGGCCGGCACTGGGTTCGATCAAACGTAGAATAGCCCGTCCCAAAGTTGTTTTGCCACAACCCGATTCTCCGACCAAAGCAACAATTTCCCCCGGATTAATCTGCAGATTCACGCCATCCACCGCTCTCACCCGATCTACCGTGTGTCTCAGCAGCCCTTTACGTATGGGAAAATGAACTTGTAGATCCCGGGCTGAGACCAATGGCGTTTCATAAGTTTCGGCCTCATGACCTGCAGGCCGCGGAAGGTTCTCAGGCAACGCATCCAGCAAAGCGCGCGTGTAACTGTGCTGCGGATGTGTCAAGACCGAGGCCAAAGCTCCCTCCTCAACAAGTTTTCCCGCCCGCATTACACCCACCTTATCCGCCATTTTAGCAACCACCCCAAAATCATGAGTGATAAAAAGGATGCTCATACCACGCGAGCGTTGCAGTGTTTTCATGAGATTCAGAATGTCTGCCTGCACAGTTACATCCAGTGCGGTGGTCGGTTCGTCCGCAATCAGTAGATCCGGTTCACACGCAATTGCCATTGCAATCATCACCCGTTGCCTTTGCCCCCCCGAAAGTCTGTGGGGGTAATCATCCAGGCGCTGATCTGCATCTTTAATGCTGACCTGCTGCAAGGCCTGTAATGCACGTTCCCGGGCTTGTGGGTAAGTCATGCTGGGATGGTGCAATAGCAACGCCTCAATAATCTGTTCTCCGATTGTGAACACAGGATTTAGCGAGGTCATCGGCTCTTGAAAGATCATCGCAATACGTGAACCTCGTATCTCACGCAAGCGTTCTTCTTTTAATGTCAGCATATCCACAAGATGGTGGCGAGCGAGTTGGTCTCGGTAATCAAAAAAAACCTGCCCCCCTGGATGACTCGACACAAAGCGGGGAAGTAATTGAATGATAGATAATGCGGTGATCGATTTCCCGCTGCCCGATTCGCCTACGAGACAGTAGGTTTCCCCTTTTTTGATACTGAAACTGACGTCATCGACTGCCTTAATGACTCGTCCATCCGTTTTTAAATAAGTACGCAACCCGTCTACGCGCAATAGCGGTCGATCCAAAGCCACTACTGCACCCCCTTGGACAATTGTGGGTCAATGGCGTCCCGCATCGCATCCCCAACGAGGTTATATGCAAACACGGTCAAAAAAATGGCTCCACCCGGAAATACTGCCATCCACCAATTAAATGCCGAGGAACGGACGGCCTGATTCAGCATCTGCCCCCAGGATGGGGAGTCCACGAGCCCGAGGCCCAAAAAACTCAGCATTGCCTCCGCAAGAATCGCGGACGCAAACCCGAAACTCGCAGCCACCAGCACTGGCGCAATACCATTTGGCAGCATATGGCGAAATAGAATCGAAGGCAGTGGAAGCCCAGCCGCTACAGCGGCCTGAACATAGTCTTGCTGGCGTAGTTTAAGAAACTCAGCGCGCAGGTAACGGGCATAACCTGTCCAACTCGTGAGCCCGATGATGACCATCATGATGTAGAGATTGCGCCCAAAAAACGCGACAAAAGTGAGTAACAAAAAGAGGGTTGGAATCGATTCAAAGATCTCCACCAAACGCATACCGATGATATCCACCACACCCGAGAAATACCCCATGAGCCCCCCAACGAATACACCGATCACCATGGCAATGCCTGTCGCAACCAAACCGATTCCCAGCGCGATGCGCGACGCATGAATCATCCGGCTCAGCACATCCGCGCCGTTTTCTTCGGTACCAAACCAATGCACACTGCTAGGGGGTTCCAGGCTGGTATCACCTTTATCGCGTAAATAATCTCTGGGAGAAAAAGGGATCGGAGGATAAATAACCCAGGCATACTGACCCGCAGCTTCCTGCTCTCGATAAGATTCATGAATCACGACCGACGCAGAATGCACATAGCGAGCAGCGAGAAAATAAGTCAATAACGCAGCAACCGCGATCAGTAAGCCTCGTTTTAACCAATCCAAAGGTAGCAGTAGACTCAGTACGGCCATCAGCCAGCCTCCTAACCAGGCGTAGTCGGCCGCACGCAAACTCTCCAATACCGGGCTCGAGAGCTCCCCGGAGATCGACACCAACAATGGCCGGCTATTGGCCAGAAACGGAGCAAAAACTGCTGCAATCACGAGTACAGCAATCCATAACATGCCCCAACGTGCGCCCCAACGCGAAAAAGTGGCGCGCAGAATACGCCGGGAGAAAGACTCCTTTCTAATACCCTGTCGCTTAGTCATAGCTCACTCTAGGATCGACCATCGCATACATGAGATCGGCCAACAGATATCCCAGAAGGGTCAGCAGCCCACTGATTAGCGTAAGTGACAGCACCAGTTCTCGATCTCGCCCCTGTACCGCCTCGACCGCCAGCTTTCCCATCCCATCGATACTGAAAATACTTTCGACAATAATTGATCCGCCAAGCAATCCCGGCAGAATACTCGCCGATACTGTAATCAACGGCAACAGGCTATTACGAAACACGTGTTTCCAGAGCACCTCGTGCTCCGCCACACCTTTTGCCCGAGCAGTCCGTGCATAATCGGAAAGCAGGTTTTCCAATACCGCCGAACGAGTCAGGCGTGCCAAAAAAGCGAAACTACCGTAAGCAAGACAAAGCACAGGCAAGATCAGATGCCACACACGATCCAGCAAAAATCCGCGCACGAAGGTACCATGCAACGCGTTGCCCGCGATTACTGCGGCAGCCACAAGCCCCACCAGTCCGAGCGTCAATGCACGCAACAGAAAATAGTCGCTGCGAGCCATCGCATACAATGGCAGCCCCAACATCGCGCCCAACAATACAAAAACCCAAAGCGGAACCGGACTTGGGAGTGCTGCGGCCATCCAAATTCCCAATGCCACACCCAACACGCCGGCTAACATCCCTCGGATCCAACGCAAGTTAAGCTTGGCGATAAAATACCCCAGCCACAGCCCCAGAAGCATTCCTGCGAAAAGCTTTAGTACATCGAACAGATCACTCCAGTGGGGCAAAAACGGCATGTCCAATGCCTCCCGACTACTTAAACCACTGGTGGGAAACCAGTGCCAATACTGATCGCTCGCAAAAAAACCAATCATCAATACGCCGGTCAACATCGTAGGAATCGACCAGAGCGCCAGCATGACCGCACTGGAGGTCACGTCGAAGTGCCCCCCGCGATCTTGTGCCGCGCGCACTCCAATCATAATTGACAACGCATAGATCAGCGGAATTGTCAGCACATTGAGCAGCAAAGTTACAGGCACCCGCTCCTGCAGTAGCTCTGTGACTTTGCGACCGTAGCGGAAACTTTCACCCAAATCTGAGCCTTTCGCAAAAGAAAAGCGCCCGTAACTGCCGTCGGACAACGTTTCAAAACCAATAGGAGAAACATTGTTCAGCCAACGCAGATATTGAAGCGGCGCGGGTTGGTCGAGACCGTAGCGGCGATTGTAGTAATCGCGCAATGCCTGTTTTTCCTGGGGATTCAACCCAAAATCATCGACCAGCGCCTGCGCTGAGATCCCTCCGGGAGCGGCCGCCATAGTGATGAAAACCACCATAGTAATTCCCAACAATGTCGGCACCATCAGCAAGATGCGTCGTACAATATAATTCAGCATTTCCGATGGATCACTCCAAAAAATTCATTGGCCCGCTCGTGATTAGGATACATTAGGGTTAATACATAGACCCTGTTCAGCACGGTGTTTTCGCATGTGATACAGCAGCGCCATAACCCTGCGACTGCCAGTTTGAGTCATATCGTCTGTACCATTTACCCAGTAAGAAAAAAGCTCGTGTTCAGACGTAAGGTGCTGGTGTAAGGCAAGGCAGCCAAGCGCCGCTACTGTCATTCTACAGCAAGTCCAGCTAACTCAGTCCGCACACCAGCACCTTACGGCCTGGCTTTTTCATTCATTATGTTAGGCGCGTCCGACCTGCGCTGGTTCGGTGTGGCACCGGCTTGACATAGAATGACGAGGCCAGAGTGCCCAGAGACCCACCGCATGTGGCTTTACTATGGCTCATCTGAGTACGCTGCTACTTGTTTTGCGAAAAACCGAGGTAGTACATCGTCCAGTTCAAAATGACGAACTCACTCGCCTGTGCACTACGCCTTGATGCGCAGCATCACAAAAGCGCTGAATCCGTCATCTTAACAGGCTGTTGAAAAACTCTCAGGTGAGTGCGAGACAAGGCAAAACCTGGAGAAAAAGCGCAGTTTACACGCAGTAAATGAGCATTTTGAGCCACAATTAACGCTGGATCGTGCCAGCTGAGAGTTTTTCAACAACCTGTTAA
>JANTGD010000221.1 GCA_024763135.1 Thiotrichales bacterium
ACTCGTGGTCACCTTATTGGTGATGAGAGGTTTTTCTGATTTGCTAGGTGCACCAAGAGCTTGCGTGGACTTTTGTGATCCAACTGAGGTTTTTAGGATGATACTACTACCACTTCTTTATCGGCAGACTTTGAATGCCTCATCGGCCATCTCTATAATGGAGGGATGAATCTTCGTGATCTCCAATATATTATCGCGGTTGCAGAAACCCGGCATTTCGGGCGTGCGGCGGAACGCTGTTTCGTCAGTCAGCCAACTTTAAGCGGACAAATCAAGAAACTCGAGGAAGAGCTCGGTGTGGTCATTTTTGAACGCACCAACCGCTCGGTCGAAGTCACCCCTATTGGCGAAGACATCATTAAACATGCACGGCTAATCATCGAGCAGTCGGACGCGATTCGACAGCTCGCCAGAGCCCATCAAGACCCTCTTGCTGGCCCTCTACGAGTCGGCGCTATCCCCACACTGAGCCCTTACCTCATGCCATTGATTTTGCGTCCATTACGCGAAACATATCCGCAAATGCGCTTGGTGCTCGCCGAAGAAATTACCGAAAAGTTACTCGACCGCTTACGACGGCATGGACTGGATGCTGCCCTGATCGCCACCCGTATCGATGATGATCCAGACCTGGATACTATTGAACTGTTCCGAGAGCCTTTTTGGTTTGCTCATCCGCGGGATCACGCGCTCTACATGAAAGAAGAGATCGAGCTGAGTGACATCGACAACGAGCAACTGCTACTACTGGCCGAAGGTCATTGCCTGGCCGATCAGGCGATGGAAATTTGTAAGTTAGGAGAACGCCCGGATCAGGACGGATTAGCCGACCTGCGCGCCGCGAGCCTGGAAACATTGCTGCAACTGGTGGGCGCAGGCTTTGGTTGCACACTGGTCCCCGCACTGGCAATTCGCGGATCGTGGACAACTGACTCGGGCATCATTGTTCGTCCACTTCATGCTGCAGATGCCTATCGCACGATCAGGTTGGTTTTTCGGCATAGTTTTCCCCGCCAAGCCGCGCTGCACGCGCTGACACAAATCATCGAAAACAATCTACCCAACACGGTCAAAGCAATTGCTCCGTAACAATATCAATCGTCACTCCACTACCCGAACGACTCAGCGCTCAGGCAAGAGCTAGATCCCCGCGCGTAGCGAAGGCGTTTACTGCCTCCCTATTGCCGCAGGAGCACAACATTACTCAGGCAATCTATAGGAAGCTCTGATTAATTCTGGCGCGAGCAGATTGTGGTGAAAAATCGTCCCGTTCAAGGCGCGGATCGCACGAAATAGCTGGCTCTTGCGAAGATCCGCAACGCAGAAGTGGGCGATTTTGCGACGCAAGATGCCGTGTTACGTATTGATCAGAGCTTCCTATAGTAGCGCCTCACACAGAAGACAAAACGACAAAGATGATCCAGGTCAAATAGCGATTTGCAGCCAATTGACCCGGTCCTTGCCAAGCAGCACCACTTTCTTTTCAGGCACTGCAGAGTTGCGCGGGCCGGTGGGTGAAGTGCCGGCCGCACGCAACACGGGATTTTCGATCAGGTATTCCTAAACAAAATTACAGGCTCTTTTTACAAAAATACCAGTCGGTACACTCGTACTCATCGCTGGCCATCCGCGCCTGAGCTTCTGCAACACTCGCTGCAGGCGGTACGATCACCTTATCACCAGGCTGCCACGACTCAGGAGTAGCTACGCCGTGCGCATCCGATGTCTGCAAGGCACTCACCAAACGAATAAACTCCGCGATTGAACGTCCATTACTCATGGGGTAATAAACCATGGCGCGCAACACGCCCTCAGGATCGATCACGAACGTAGCACGCACTGCGGAGGTATCTGCAGCGCCTGGATGAATCATGCCGTACGCCTTAGCAACTGTCATCGAAAGATCTTCGATGATAGGGAATGGAATATCGATACCGAATTTTTCTTTGATATTCCTCACCCAGGCGACATGCGCAAAATTACTATCAATAGACAGCCCCAGCAGCTCAGTATTGAGCTTTTGAAACTCTTGATAGGCTTTCGCGAACGCCATAAATTCCGTGGTACACACAGGCGTAAAGTCCGCAGGATGTGAAAAGAGTATCAACCATTGGCCACGATAATCCTCAAGGCTCTTTGGACCATGAGTTGTGTTTGCGCTGAACGCCGGTGCCGGTTCGTTCAAGCGTGGGAATACTGCTGCTTGATCTGTTTCAGTCATACTTCTTAACCCTCTCAATCAAATGCAAAATTGTTAAAGACTCGGTAGCACCCGAGCTACCTTGCGAAGCACTTTAGATCATGTCTAAAAATAAGTAAAATAGTTTGTACAAATCGAACTGATAGGCAATACCTATCAATCTTTGAAACCTAAACAGTGAAAAAAGACGCACAATCTCCGACCCGCGCCGCACAGCGCCAGGATCAGTGACTCGGCCTGGCTATTTCCGGTAGAGTTGCCCAGTCCACTCAATGCCGATTTTCTAGTCTATGACTACGAGAGCCGGACACAGTTTCACAGGGCGGATGCCAGACAATATTGGTGTTTATTCTACTCGATAAGCATCCAGGTATTCTGAGTCTCAAGTTGCGGCTCGCCGGCAATGCCCCATTCCTTGCCAAGAGACACAACGCCAAGCCATAACATCTCGGGTGCTTTGTATGAGGCATCCCTACGAATTGTCTGAGTGACAAAGGATGCTGCCGATAGCTGCCTGTTAAAACAGCAGCGTGCGCATTGCCCTATCCCAGCCAATAAATTCAAATACCCCAAGATAAAGACTCAATACATAGACAAATCCGGTAACAAACAATGTGGTCAAATACACCGCCATGGCGTTTCGAAACTGGAGTAAACGACTTTTTCTCTGTGCGATGGTTTGATTACCTCGATTGACCCAGCGTTGCCTGGGAAGCCGAAACCATACGTATATTTTAAGGACTGAATTCAGGATCTGACTAAAATAAAGAATCAACGGGTAACTGATATCAAAGCGCCCGGCATAAATACCAAGTACGACAGAGGCTACAAAGCGGCTGAGCAATATCCAAGCCAGAAAAATAACTAAAGCCATGGGAGTAAGCGTGAAACTTGCCAAAATCGCTAACACCGGGCCAACCAGCACGGTCCAAATCGAGATACGCTGGTCAACCAAGCACCACCAGATAAAAGGCTTGACTCGCCGCGGGCCTAATGCGATGGCACGACTGCCATTGCGTAGCATATTGCCAGACCATCGCAATAGATTTGCTTTCATCCGATCGATCCCATTGCCATCGACAATCTCAATAGTCGTCACCAGAGCATCGGGAATGTACGTCATTTCCGACCCGCGTCTGAGCAATGAGTACCAAGTGCTCTTGTCGTCTCCAGAAAGAAAGCGGAAACGCCCCCATAACCAATGGTTAAGGTGATCGGACTCGATTAATTCGTAAAACTGGGGCTCTACCACGCGCACACCACGGAACACCGACATCCGACCTGTGAGGGTCAGTACTTTGCGCGACAAAGCATGAGAACACATGCCCAAGTGTCGTTGACCAAAACGCAGATCCAGCCATTTTTGCATCCAGTCCGGCCCTCTGACGATCGCTTGCTCATGCGTCGTCAAAGCATCTAAACGTGGGTTCAGCGCGAAGTGGGGCAGCGCACGGACCAGACACTCCGGTTCCAGAACGGTATCCCCATCCATAAATACCACCGGGACATCATCATCCACACCCAACTGCGCGAGCTTGCGTAACACCGTTCCAATGGCCATTCGCTTGCCTGTGCCACGCTGCCGAATAAAAATCAATTGAATAGGCACCGGTGACCCCAATTGCGAAAAATAATCTCCAATCACTTTTTCATCGAAGGGATCACCGGTACCGACGAGCAAGCGTGCTGAGGTGCCCACACGTAAAGTTTCGTCAATAATCGACCGAATGACTCGCGCAGTAATATCCGGGTCTTCTTTATACGTGGTCATCATAAAGACCACTTCGTCGGGTCGCCAGCCCTTCTGCCACAACCGTCGCCCTCGCCGGGCCGTACGTGGATAGACCAGCCAACGATAAATCAACGAGCGGATAATATGCACCAACCACCAAGACCAGCGCCAAAGACCCAACAGCCCCAATCCCAATAATACCGACTCACCGCGCAGATGCTGCAAATCATCCTCTATGAGAGTATAGATAACAAACAGTACTGCTAGGTAAAAATAGACCTCAAGCGCAATGATCAACCTGCTTTTTTTAAATTTGTCGCTTGCCATCATCAGCACGGTGCTTGTATAGCTATCATACCCCCAACCCCAGCAACGGACGCCCCACTTTTTTAAACGTGACCTCTGCTGGCAAACCCGCAAGACTTCCCAACGATTCATCGCTGACTTCGGCGTGTTTTAGTTGCAGAGTGACACGTCCAGTTTTAATATCATTGAGCTTGCTCGCCCCCACCTGCCAGGAATAGCGGATGGTTTCATCCTGGGTAAAGCGTGCGGTCGGATCGATACCCGTAACAACCGCCGTAAAGCTTTTCCCCAAAGCAGGAATATAGACGCGTGCCTCGCTGCCCAAACGAATTTTAGCCAACTGAGTATGGGTAAGAAATGCATCGATGACCGGTTCGGTTAATTTTTCCAGTACCGCCAAAGGCTCAGCGCTCACAACGGCATTCCCCTGAGACTTAGGAAATGAAATCACTTTGGCATCGAAGGGTGCCGTAACTTTAAAATACTCTGATGCTTTGGCTGCGGTTAATCGTTGCCGAGCCAATTCGACGCGTTGCTGTGCTGCGTCGACAGCCGCTACCAGTTCCGACAGATCGAACTCCTTCCTTTGACTGGAATAGTAGCTACCATCGTGTGTCTCCTGATTGATGCGCTCCAAATTCCTGAATTCAGCCATAGCGACATTGTATGCTGACTTTGCATGCTGCAACTTCGCAAAAGCACTATCGTACTCGAGCGTACTGATCACTTGACGAGCTTTCAGTTGCCGCGCACTTTTCAACTCCGATTTCGCCAATTGCAAGGTGCTTTGTGCATTCTGCAACGCTGCTTTGGCAGCGTTCAAGCGATCTTCAGTCAGCCCCTGATAGACCCCGAGCGAACGCTTGCTACTCTCTAGCTTGGCCTTGGCCTGATCCAATTCCAGCTCGGCTTTATTCAGTGCCGTTTCTGCACGAGACAATTCGAGACGATCTTCAACAGACTTCAATTTGAGCAGTGGATCACCCGATTTGACTTGCTCGCCGGCAGTGACATAGGCCTTGGTAATCACGCCATTTAGCGGCGCAATAATTTTTTCTACAGGGCGGCTGACGACCGCCGAATCGATCGTGAGGCGCGTAAAGTAGGCATACAGACTGCTGATGATAAACAGCGTCAATAGCACACCCAGCACCGCATAGATGAATGAGATCGCCAGACTACGCCGCGGTAAGCGTTCTGCTTCCTTATCCTGTGGTGGCGTTGGGGCTTGCGGCGGAGCGGCTCCAGTCTGTTGCCTGGGCGGCGTTTCTGGCGCCTCTGGCGTAATCGTCGGGATTGAGAGATCTTCAACGATCCCCCCCAAATTCGGTGGATTGGGCGTTTGCAATGCAATTCTGAATTTACTCAATAATGTGCGGGTATGTGGCTCCATGTCACTGAAACGAAACCCGCTGCTTCCAGCTTTATCGCTACTCCAAACCGACAAAGCCCAGGCAGAGAAATTCAAATCCATTTCGCCGTAAGGCAGGTTAATCTCTACCGCGACCGGCTGGTCTGGGAACACTTCTGTCAATGCAATGGGCAATTGAAAGCCTGTTTCATTCCAGTTTATCGCTGTAAATTGCCTACCCGAAACTTTAACGGTCATTGGATAGCTGACACGAGTGGCATTGCGTCTACCTTGAATGCCATCTTTTATTTTAATTGCAGCCGTCATAATTAATTCCTCAATGCGTGCGCCGGGGTTACCGAGCTGTGCGACTCAATCGGGACAAACACCCGTTTTTTTGAATTGCAATCTGTCTGACCTGTATTGGATCAAGCGGCGCCCTGCGGGTAGTGCTTGCTCCTTGTCCAGCGGCGTAGCACCAAGCCAGCACAGGCCGGGCGCCACAAACTACCTGAATTGAAAAGACAGGTCGCAGGCCTGCGCACCGGAGTTGATTACGCTTTATTTGGTAAGCCAGTTAACTGGCTCACCAACAGATACCTTCATATATCGCATTTGACCGCGCTTTTTCATGGATTCTGACTAAATCGACAACTTTGTAATTCGACGAATT